>NZ_JBRCEP010000021.1:0-51806 GCF_053491055.1 Gloeomargarita sp. | reverse complement strand
CCAATTTGCAGAAGCTGGTTATCCTGCAGAAGCTTCCGAAATTGCTCCACTGCTTTTTGGGAACTGCCATTGGCTTGGGCTGTTACCCCCCAGGTAAAGTACATCAAGCTATCGGGGGGAATGGCCTCTTCGTAGCGAAAGCCTCCTTCTACAACTTTGTGCTCGCTGAGCTTAACTTTCACCTGCCGCCACAGGCTCATTTGAATAAGGGTGGCACAGTGCTGATCCGGCAAGACGATGACGCGGGTGATGCTGGAAGACTTGACAAAGTCTTGCCAGTTGGCCCACTTTTTCAGGCCATTTTTCAGGATGGCATCCTTGAGATAGATGGGCCGGTTTGTCTCCAAGTTGGTGCTATAGGGATCCGGCACCTGCAACTGCTGGCCACTTAGCCGCAGCCAGCGCTTGAGCAAGAGGGGGCAGCTAATCCAGACTACGCCGTGGCTGAGGGAAGCCACCGGCACCCACAAGAGGGATCCATCCCCAATCCAAATGGAGCCTTGGGTAAGCTGATCCCCTTCCCCAATTTCGTTGCCAAAGAGCTCGAACTTTAACTCTTTCTGGGCCACGCTGGCCCGCAATTTGCCGCGGATGGTGCTGGAAGGAATGTAGGGCAAGTTGGTGTGGGCTTCGCGGGCAATGCCCAAGAGGTTGCCTTCTTGGGTGGTGCCGCCGGTGTGCAATGGCGAGAGCAAGGTTAAATACACAATCTCCATCATTGAATCTCCTGAAATGGATTGGCCAACCAAAGCATTTCACTGTATCCCAGTTGCCGCCACCGATGTACTGGATTGGGCATACCATTGACTATTTCATTATCCTGCATCAAGGAAGTAGGGTATTCCAAGTAGTACACACTCCCTGGCGGTGCCGCAAATACTTGGGGTGCAGGTAAACTAAATATTTCTTGTTGTGTATTATTGAAGGCGCGCGTCCGACCATTGATTGGAATGGGTTTATCGGTAGCTACGCTGACCAATGGTCCTGGTAAAGCATTAGCATTGCCAGGATATACTAATTTCCACTCCCAAGGCCAAGCACGACACATAGAAACTCCATTAGTTTTACGAACAAATGCACCGGGGGTAACCAGATAGGCCAGGCATCTTTTTTGACTTTGAAAATTAGCTTGAGAAATCTTCTGTAATTCCTGCCACTGCCTAGCAATTTCTAAACAGGGGTTTACCAATACCTGATGTCCCTCTCCACCCAAACGTAGGTGTGTTCCTTCCGGTAAATTTAGAGGATGCCAGGTACGGGTTTGTTCATCCTGTATTTCTAGGGAAACAGCCAAACTCCATCCCCACTTGAGCCGGATAGAAATTTCTACAAAATAACCCCCCTCCTCTTTGACTTGCCGTTTTCCTACATGAAGGGTATTGTGAGGACGAACTTCTCTGTAAAAAGGTTCAAGAACCCCCTCACCTATAGATTCTTGTTCTCCCTTCAACAATTTAAGTATCTGGGTCGAAGAGAAATAGGTCGTACCTTGATCCTTGGTCGATCCGCTAGCATGATCCCGGCTGATCAAAGGTGCAGGTCGAGTCTGATCCCACTGGCATTTTCCATAGCTATCTTCCTTCGGCAACCAGGGAATCGGTACCATTGGAAAACCTTTATGAAGATGCAGGGGTTTAGGAAAATACAGTTGCTCGTCAAAGCACAAAAATGGACCCCGGATACGTAAGGTAACTCGTTCTTGTAAGTAGGTTTGAATCGCACCACTAATTACATGACCTGTAGGTGGAAAACGTCCACTCGCCCAAGCCCTCTCACCGGGAGTAAACGGCTTTGCATCCCGAAACATCAGGACATCAAGGGGTGTCAACGTGTACCACAAGCTAGCCATAAATCTCCTTGCAAATCACAGTTAGGCACAAAGGATGAAAGTAGTAGAAGAGAACATTTAATCACATGATAATTGCACAAAGCTGTCACCTCCCAAGTTTAATATAGCGGTTGCGCAAGTTAAAAGCAGCCAATTTTAACCAATTTTGAATTTGCCTGTCTCGTTGCCATGCTTGGGTATAATCCCAGAGGTGCTCCAGGAATGCACCGAGCTTTTGGCAGAAATCATCCTTTGCGTCTTTGTTGCCTTGAAATATATCCCGCCGTTCACAAAAAGTAATAACCCAACTTGAGATAGCCGCTTGTGTCGGGGCAGGATGTTGCTCCCATGTTTGTGCAGCTTGTTCAAACAGAGAACCTTCCTCCTCCTCTAAATTATATCTCTTCCAGTCAAAGTCTAAAATGTCTTTCCATTTATCAAATGTCTCAAATTTACTCGTAGCCTGTAGCTGATTACCATTGGCATAAAGTACCCGCACCTGCACGGCATCTTTTTTATTGCCCCGCTCGTCTATATGTTGCTTGGCTTGTTTTTCTGCTTCCCAAAGATTCTCTAAAGCAATCGCCAATGGTACGGATTGATGCGCAATCACAACACCAAAACTGATGGTTGCTGTTGAACCCATTGTGAATAAGGGACGCTTACTCAACCCCTTGGGCAATGTTGACTTATTCCATTGCCAGTAATTGCCCCGATTCTCGAATTCTCCCGCAGGGTCATTCTGTCCGCGAAAACACTGACGAATGTCCCACAACCACTCATCCCATTCCCATAAATTAGTGTAAGCTAAAACGTCATCCCCACCGCCATAAATCAAACGACCTGCATAACGTTGTTCCGTCAAATAAGGCACAAGTTGATTGGAAAAATCCAATAGCGCCCGGCTCAAAGCACTGTGGGTAGATGGCCCCATGCGTTTCTTTATTTCTTGATCTTTAACAAACTCACTAAATTGAGATCGAACCTCTTTAAGTTCTTGGGCATCACGCACATGACCAATTTGTTGTTCATACCCATCAGCCAGATTTTTTAGGGGTGTGGGCAAGTAGTCATAGTATCGCTTCATTTTTTTACCCTTGAGCCAATCGCCCATACCATCGCCATCTCCTGCTGCTAGCACATACCAATTTGACGGGTTGACGCCGGGATAAAACTTCTTCAAAATTTGATTAATTTCGTACTGATACTTCCTTCCATCATCCGCAACCTTATCCCTAGGAGCATCTTCTACTAACCAACCAGCATTTAACAAACGGGGGTGATACTGAAATTCTTGCTGATTTTCATCGGCCCAAGGAATTCCCCATTTATTGCACATATCCTGAATAACCTCATTGACCCAGGGATGCTGTTGTTGAATCGCTCTACAAGCACGTTCAAAATGTTCCCTCTCTCTGGGTCCATGCGTTTTAAGGTAACCGGCGACACCACCAGTTAAATCGGGATAGGACGCAGCAATTTTCTCCTCTCCACAACCAGGAAAAAGCTCTGGCAAAATTTTATGTAGAACCCGCTTTACAGTTTCAGTAGCATTGAGCTGTTCTCGGCCATCAAAAAGTCCTGCACTTCGCGCCCACAGACGCTTGCTTTCTCCCTCCGTAAGCCGTTGATTTCTCGTAGAGGGATGCACTACCGAGCCGATACCAGAGATGGTACTACGAGGACCAAAAGCTACAGGTAGCTGCCAATCACGAGCATTCTTACAGGCGGCTTGTACCTTGCGGGTTTCATCCACCACTGCTGCCCACCAAGAACCGATATTCACGCCAGGCTTATGTTGCCGACGTTCTTTAGTCTTAGGATCAATGAAACTCGCACGCAAAAATGCCAGCTCTTGATCCACAAATAATCGCTGTTTATCAGTCAAGTGATAGGTTTGATTCTGGGCCCTTACCCATTGATCCTCATCAATCGACTTTTGAGAACGTAGAATGCCTGTATCTTTCAATGAACAGTCAGGATGACCCAAGGGAACTGCCGCCCAGTAATGTTGCCATTGATGTTCTAGCCAACCTTGCCACGTTAGGTCATACTCATCTAGGTCACGCATCCAGTGTCGCTCCGTTTGTAAAAATCTAAGTACCTTTTCAGCTAAATGTAACCACTCTTCCCGTAACGTTTGCTGAGCCATCTGCATAGCGGCTTTAACTTTGTCCTTTGGCAACAATACCATGATCACATTCGGAAACCCCGCTGTTAGCAATTTTTCCGCCAATGGTTTTTCAACCCAGTCTGCAAAATCTGAGTATTTTTCTAATAACCAATAATCAATCAGAGGTTGAGCATATAAACTGGGATAAAGTAAGCAGTCCGGCCCGTATTTCAGGGCTAATTTCCAACAAATTTTAGCTGATAGGTAATGCAATAACCAAGACCCGGCCCAGAAGTCCCGCATTTTACGACTAGCTTTGATAATTTCTTGGATCGGGCTAAAGGTAAATGTAGCCAGATAGGGACGGGTTTTCTGTGGCTCCGTATATCCTGCTAAACATCCCGCCAGCGCCGAGGTAATACTTGCATGACTCCAAATGGAGGCATCCGGTAAACGAGTTTCCGCAGGCATGAGCATCAAACTATCATCATTAAACTTTCGACAGATTGCCTCTGGGAAGCATCGCCAGAACCACCAAAATACTTTTTGAAAATCGTCAGATGCTTTAATCGAATCAGGAATAACTGACTCTTCGCAGTCTCGTAAATACTCTGCTCGGTTCCCAGCTATCTGTAAGCTGTAATGCTCATCATCTTGCAATTCCCAGAAAATTGTCTCCGCTGATAATAAATGAGTGATTTCCAGTCCGGTGCCAAGCGTCAAACCCCGGTCAATAGTTTGGTAATCAATGGCAACAGGCAAATTGCCAATAGCTGAGCGGTCACTGGCAGATGCAATCAAATCCGCATCACCAATATATTTCTGATAATCAGAAGCACCATCCGATTTGGGAGAAACCCAATCCTGCATAACCTGTAATAACGGCCAAACTCCTTCCCTTGCCCGACCCGAAACATCATGTAGCGCTTTCAAGGCTGGGTCGTGTAGTAACCCCCAGATTTTAGCCTGCCAGTAGTGCTTTTGAGTCATGGCTCCTCCTCCTTCCAGTGAATTTTAGGTTAACATCTGTTGGAATTAACCACTTCCAATTCGGGCAATTGGGTTAGAGAGGGAAAAAGGGATTGTAAAGTGGGTATTAACTCATTAAGGGCAAATCTCTCTAGAACCTGACTATCAAGCGGAGATTCATTCATTTGTACGTGGGCAATATCATTGCGATAGTCACCCAAGCGGCTCCAGAAATCCACAAGAGTCTTAACGTCTGTAATATGAGTTGTAATTGTTAGATTTGACCCTGGATGATCCTTTCCAAATCTAATAGCGTTAAGTTGGTTCTCAATCTGTTCACGATGCTCACGTTTGCGATAATCTTCTCGTCCATCTAGTAAACATAAGGCAGAAACTACCCACTCACGCGCCATCAAGAGTGCATGAATTGTAAATTGCTTTTCTACGTACCATTGCAAAAGTAAAAACTGCTTGTATATTTGTTCCATGGCACTGGCGTTGGCATGAGATAGAGCAAGTGGTATATAGCTCTGACGTACCTGTTCTAACATTAGACCAAATGGCTTAGAAAACACCCCAATTTCTTGTTCGAGTTCTGGCGTAGAATGCTTTATCAATTTTGGTAAATCTTCTCGGAGCAAATGTACAGGTCTTATCAATTCAATAGAGCGAGAAACATCTTGAATCGCTCGACCAAAATTTTGTAGTTTGGTCGGTTTATGTACATCTTTTATCAATTTTTGTGAACGATAAAAATCCTGGTGTACTGTTCGTAATAAACCTCCTAGCTCGACCGCTGAACCAGTCGAGATGAATTTATCCGTTGCAGTCAGCCAGTCTATCAGTCGCACTGCTGGAGTCAAGTCAATGATTGGAGTTTCTATCTCGTTTTTCTGATACATACCATAGTATAACCCCTGGATTTCTACCTGTTTTGCTTTGCGAAGTAACAAGGCAGCTAATAATACGAATAGAGGAATTGAACGAAACGCATGGGTAATGTCAAAAATCACTTGAGAGTTGGCAGGTACCGTGTCTACTAAAGCATCAAAAATTTGCCAAGTTTCTGTCTCATTTTTGCCATCTGGTATATCCCTTTTCGTAATGCTAATAACAGGCTCAAGACTATGAAAGCGCTCTTGTAATTTCTCCCAGTGTTTCGCACAGGCTTGTTCGGTCATCAGAAAAACTACTTGATCCACGTTTTTTATACAAGCGATTGCTTCTGCCACATAGCAAGTTCTGTAACAGCTCTGATCGGAGAAGCAATAGGTTGTCTCTGTGTATTCTGTATTTCCAATTGTGGTAATTAATGTCGTCATTATCTACCTCTTTTTATTGTTATTGATAAAAGCTCAATTCCTTTTGGGCTTCAGCACGCATCTGTGCCCGTAATTTTAAGGGAGCAATTACTTCGCCATTGGGTCGCCAATCCCGCAAACGCATGATTAAATCAGTATCACCCAGCCGCACCTGAGCTTGGTAGTAGGCATCGTTAGGGGAACGCTGTTGTAAAATCTGTTGAATTTGTTGCTGGTCTGGATGATTACGAATCAATTGCGGAATTCTTTGGTAAGAAACTCTCTGAAATGTTGGGTGTCGTTCCGTTCCATCAATATAGCGACGGGCAAACTCTGGGTCAAATCGTAAAATCATCAAAGCTTTTTCTAGATAAAAGTCCGTCCCCCATGCTTCATGCCATGCCATTTGTACTTGTTCTGGTGTGGGTAGTTTCTTGCGCTTCCTTAGATTTAATAAATCCGGCATGATTCTCACATCTGACCAGTCTAGAACCTTAAACTTTTTAGAAATAATCCGGTCAAGACGGAAGTTATACCAACCGCAAGACTGATTTGGTGTTTGACCATAGGCGCTCAAGTATTTGGCTCTGCGGGCATAAAATAAACAGACCGGGTAGGTAATCATTGATTGCTGACCATGGTAGCGGGTATTGTAGATAAATTCTATAGGATTAGTCTCTGGTTGGGACCATATCTCATTCAGTTGGTACTGGAGGTCATCTACCTGGTCTTGAGTGTTCGGTGAAAAGATAAAATCTAGGTGAATAAAAGTACGTTGCTCTTGGTAGCTGTTCTCCTGTAAATTGGCAAGTAATAAGGATATGCGAGGGTCAATAAAGGCAATATCATTTAACATATTAAGGCTGTAAATTAGAGATAACGCTTCGGCATGATGCCCAGCAGGTGGTTGGGGTAAATGATCCAAGGGCAAGCGCATAAATTTGGCATTGGGGAGGGACCTGAGCCAACCACTTTCTACCAAATGAGGTAGGGTTTTGCGGAGGGTTCGATGGGAGTGATTAAAGGGTCTTTCGGCGAGATAGACTTCCCAAGTCGGTTCGGGTACGGCTAGAGCATTTCGCAGTTCATCGGCAATCGGTTCCACCCAGGAGCTTAATGGGATATGACAAATACATTCTGGGTCAGGACAGAGAATTTTTTGCCCATGACTTGGGTCTTGGCGAGGATGGGCAGGTGACAATAACCGATCTCGAATATCGGTATAGGTAAACGCTTCAGGTAAATCACTCCAACCCTCGTCATCGTCATAAAGTTTGTGCAAAAGCACCCATAGCCGTACAGAAAAGCTCAATCGCTCGGCCAAGCGATGACCTGATAACCAATCTAAAATAGAAACGCTTAAGGGTAAATCAAATTCCATCAGTGCAACCCCTTATCGAGCTTGTCAATCACAAAAGTTTCATGTTCAAAATGCCCAAAGATGCGTTTTGCATCCAAGTCACTCCAGGCATCGCATTCATGGGTTGAGGGTGGACAGGGATTTCCCTTAAGTGCTTTGAAATCTAGGAATTTGGGGTTATCATTTTGGTTTCCTTCCAAACAGCGACTTAGTTGATCCAGGCGTTCGTTAATAATCCTCTTCCGGTCTGGCGATAAGGAAGCAAATGTTTTTTGGAAGGTTTCTGAATAACGGATTTTTGGGCTCAGAGGTTCGAGCAACTGTTCACTGTAATAGTCATCTTTGCAACGGTTCCAGAGTAATCTACCCCACTCAGAAAGTCCGACTTCATCCCCAACTTGATAAAGCAATGTTTCAGGAATGGCACGACACATTTCTAAGGGCAGAGTTTCACCTTGTGCTAGACGACGAAAGATAGATAGATTTTCACGAATAATGCCCTCTGGGTCAAGTTTCACGGGCAGGCGGGGAATCCGCAACAATTCGCTGGAGTTTTGAAAAATATACACACATTCATCGGCGTAAAACATTCCCATCGCCTGGAGAAAACCATTCACACTTTTGAACCCGCCTGTGAGATTAAACACAATTTTATAATTACTTTTTCGGTACCCTGGCAAGGTGTTTTCTGCCCACTCGACCAACTCACTCATTGCCAAACGAAACTTATCTGCACTACGCACATTTAAGTCTTGTGAGACGTTGGCAATTTGGACGCAACACCCATGTTGTTCTAACCAGGATTGAATAATGCCCGCCGTCTTTTGCCCTTGATAGGTGGCAGTTGCTAATAAAAAATGTATGTCTGTTTTGGGAGGAATCTGCCCCTGATAATAACTTAAAATGCCATTTAACTCGGCACTCCATTTGCGCACTTTGGCAATATCAGCTTGCAGGATTTCTGACCGTCGCTGATCAATGTATTGTTCTAAAATTAACTTTTGTTCTGAGGTTAAGTCTTGCTCTCGACTATCTGCGGTTTCATTGAGGAGTGTTTTTATATCACCATCGGCTTGATTGGTCAGCGTGCTGGTGCCGCAGGGGGAAACCATCACCGTAGCAAACATCGTTCACCTACCTTTTGGGTTATATCATCATAACCAGAGTAGCCAGGGTTGGAACTTTATCCTTCCAGAAAACTTTATGATTCCCCCTAGATTAGATATTTGGTAATGATGATGTCTTTGCCTACGGTGTGTTTCCACTGGCGCCCGGAGGTGACCCAAACGGGTTTGGCGTGTCAGGTGGTGGAGATTGAGTTGTTACGACCGGATCGGCTGATGTTTCCGCAGGATTTGCCTGCGTTGCGTCTGCCGTCTGAGTTGGACCCCCAAAAAGGGGTGATTCTCACGGGACGTGCCCCCATCTGGTTGTACGGTTGGCTGGTTCATGCCTGCCATTATACGCGCTGGGTGGCCTGTTATGACCCGCGTCTGGGGGCAGTGGTTGTCAGTACACACCACCCGGAGGTGCGGCTAGGGGAGGTACTGCATCTCCAATCTCAAGGAAAACGGGCGCGGCTGGCGGCAGCGGTGATGGTCGTGGGTCCCCCCCACAGCGGCAAAAGTCTCCTGAGTTATGTCCTGTTTCAAGCCCTGTTGCCTACTTGTCCGGATGTGTACCTGCAACGGGCGCACTGGGATGGGGAGGGCAATTGGTTCCTGGAAATCCCGGACAACCGGCAAGGTCAGGTGCTCAAACAACAGCATCGGGGGGCACAAACACAGGAGTTTTTCCCGTTTCAGGCCCAGGCAATCCTCAATCTGCGGCGGCAAAAACAGTTGGTGATTGTGGATGTGGGGGGTAAGGTTGACCCGGCTAAACAACCGATTCTGGAAGCCTGCACCCACTACCTGGTAGTAAGTCGGGAACCGCACGCTGTTCCCATGTGGCATGAATTCTGTGCAGAACGGGGCAATTTACAACTGCTGGGCATTGTCCATACTTACCCGGGCAAAGGTCAACAGGTGCGCCAGGAACTTCCCTATCTAGAGATGGCATTGGGTATGCCCCCTGATTCGGCACCGCCCCTTTTGGTTAACCTGTTCCGTAACCTCGCTCTGCCTACGAATTAGAAGGGTGTATTTCCAATTAGAGGTACAAGAAGATTGTCCTTTAGGTAAGGAGCAAATACAAATGAATCTAGTAGCAAAGGCGGGGTTATGGAGCGGTGGGCTTCTGTTAACCCTGTGGACAAGACAGGTGGTGTTTGGGCTATTGCCGGCGGTAGTTCTCTGGCAGCAGCGGCAATGGCAACAAATTCACCATATTCTTGAGCAAGAAATTGCTCAAAGATCGGGAAGCAATCAGCATTTGATGACACAATTGGCTGACCAAATTCACGGGCTACAAACCCAAGTGAATGATTTAACTGCCAATGGTCACAGCTCTGCGGCAATTCGGCAATATACTGTCCCAATCATTCAACAAATTCACCTGCTGCAGCAGCGGTTGCGCCACATGGAAGTGGGAACCATGCCCCAAGTGCAACAGTTAAATGACCGAGTGATGCAATTGCAAACTCAGGTGGATATGTTGGCGCAGGGGATGATTCCTCGCCAAGGGGTGGGCGTATTCATTGACGGAGCCAATCTCCACGCCAGCGCCCGGCAGATGGGGGTGGAGTTGGATTACGCACAACTGATTCCCCGCCTATTGCCCAAGGATATGCCCGCCCAGGCAATTCATTTCTACAGCGGTTATGACCCGAACAATCTGCAACAACGGCGTTTGCATCGGGATTTACGCCACATGGGCGTGCAACTGCATCTGAAAGCGGTGACGCAATTTGCCAACGGCGCCACCAAGGCCAATTTGGATGGGCAGATGATTGTGGATTTATTAACCAATCCCTTTGCCCATGTGATTCTGATGAGTGGGGATGGGGACTTTGTGCCTGCTTTGGATTATTTGCACCGACAAGGGGTGCAGGTCACGGTGGCGGCCTTTGGCAAGAATACCAATCAAGAATTGCAGCAAAAATTCCCCTTTCGGGATTTGGCCAGATATTGCACAACTGCTGGTAAAGTAATTTCCTTACCGGCCAAACAAACGTGCTCATTGATGAGGGGGTGAGAATGCTCGGTACTCGTTTTGCCCAAGCCTTGGTTTACGCCCATGAATTGCATCAAAACCAGGTGCGAAAAGGTACTTCTATTCCCTACATCAGCCATCTGATGGCGGTGAGTGCGCTGGCTCTTGAACATGGGGCGAATGAAGACCAGGCGATTGCCGCTCTTTTGCACGACAGTTTAGAAGATGCGCCTCAATACAGTGGTCGCTCCCGGCAGGTGATTGAACGGGAAATTGCCGCCCAATTTGGGACGCACGTATTACACATGATCCTAAACTGCACCGATACGCATGGTGAGGGGCAAAAAGCAGATTGGTGGCAAAGAAAAAAAGCTTATCTCCAACATTTAGAGGCGGTTGATGAGGCGGTTTTGCTCATCGCCAATGCAGATAAATTGCACAATGCCCAATGTATTTGGCGGGATTATCAGCAGTTGGGAGAAGCACTTTGGGCACGCTTTACGGCTGGCAAAGAAGGTACGTTGTGGTATTACCAAAATTTGGCCGAGCTTTTTAACCGTCGTCGCCCGTCCCCCTTGGCGAGGGATTTGCAAACAGTCGTGAATTGGTTGACTGATGCTGCAACGCCGTAAGTGCAATCAATAGGAACATTCTGGGCCGATACCAACGGTAAAACTAATCCGTCAAAAACTGCTTGAGACTGGGTTCTGCCAGCAGAGGCTTGGTGGCAGCAATCAATTTGGCGCCCCACAAATTCTCGATCAAAAAGGAGATTTTCGCATAACGACGGTCAATTCTCAGCGCCTCTTCCGCCATCTGTATAGCCTTTTTCTTTTGCCCCTGCATATAGTGTAAAACGGCCAGCGCCAGCATGGGTTCGGCGGCTTTGGGGTCAATTTTCAAAGAGGCTTGCCAATGACGGCGGGCTGACTCCCGATCCCCCATCTCAAAATTCACTAGACCGATATTGTTAATCGCCGGCCAGAATTTTTTATCCTGAGCAATGGCTTTTTGATACTGGGCAATCGCCTGGGGATATTGATTGAGTTTCAAATAGGTGTTGCCTAGGTTGAATAGCCCTTCCACGTTATCTGGTTTGATGGCTAGACCCGCCTGCAGATAGCGCAAGGCCTGGGAATAGTTATCCTGCCGCAACGCCAGCGAACCCAAAGTGAACAAAATAGCAGGGTTATCTGGGGCAATTCTGTAGGCTTCCTGGAGCGCGGTCGTGGCCATTTTTAGATTGTCTTGGCGGAGATATAACTGCGCCAGAATCACCCAGGGTTCAAAGCGATTGGGAGCCAGTTGGGTGGCCAGCCGGGCATTGGCAATCGCCCGTTTCCCATCTAAAACCTGCACTTCACTCAACACCCCGACTTCCCGCGCCAAGTCCACCCCTTGCGCTTCCAACTGCTCAGGACGCAATTCCAGTACGTAGGGCACCATCGCCTGCCCCGGCCCGCTCCCAAGGCAAAGACTTAGCCCCAACACCCAACCCCAGAGGGATTTACCTGTTTGCTCCATCGTCAACCGCCCTTTGCGTTTACCAGTCCTGACTCCCCTCAATTGTAATGCCTATCTCAAAACTGGGTCAGGAACCGCAAATCGCTCGTGTAAAACCGGCGAATGTCATCAATTTCGTGAAAGATCATGGCCAACCGCTCAATCCCCAACCCGGCGGCAAAACCGGTGTACTGCTCCGGGTCGTACCCCACCGTGCGCAGGACATTGGGATGCACCATGCCACAACCGAGCACCTCCAACCACCGCCCCCGCCACTGCAAATCCACCTCCGCCGAAGGCTCGGTAAACGGAAAATAACTCGCCCGAAACCGCACGGGGATATCCCCAAACAAGGCACGCACAAAGGCAATCAGCGTCCCCTTCAAATCGGTAAACCGCAAACCCCGCTCAACCGCCAGAATTTCTACCTGATGGAACATGGCCGAATGGGTGGCATCCACCGCATCCCGCCGATAGACCCGCCCCGGCACCACAATCCGCACAGGTGGCTGATGGACTTCCATGTACCGAATTTGTACTGTTGATGTATGGGTGCGCAACAACCGGCCATCGGGCAAATAATAGGTGTCTTGCATATCCCGCGCCGGGTGGTCGGGCAGGAAATTCAAAGCGGCAAAGTTGTAATAATCGGTTTCCACCTCCGGCCCCTGCACCACCTGGTAGCCCAAACCGACAAAAACCGCCAGCACCCGCTGGATCATGGCTTGTAGGGGATGGGCACGACCAGGGGCATAGCCCCACCCCGGCATGGTCACATCCAAAGTCTCCGCCTGCAAACGGGCCTGGAGTTGGGCTGCTTGGACGGCGGTGACCCGTTGCGTCAAAGCTTCCTGCAGCCGGTCTTTTACCTGGTTGGCCAAAGCGCCTATTTGCGGACGTTCCGCCGGTGGCAGTTGGCCCATGCCCCGCAAAATCTGGGACAGTTCCCCCTTTTTGCCCAGATAGTTCACCCGCAGTTGCTCCAAAGCCGCCAAAGACGTGGCTGCCCCAATCGCCGCCAGTCCCTGCGCTTCCAACCGCTGTAACGCCTGCGCCAAATCCGCCAACGCTGCCATCAGCCCTGCTTCCCCCTATTCAGCCTGTCGCCGCAGTAGTTGGACGCAACCATATCGCCAATAGTTCTGGTAACGATACAAGCCCCAGGTTAGCAAAGGTGTCAGCAAACAGGATACCCCAAAAAGGACCACCACCAGGGATAAATCCACCCGCAGAAATTCCCCGGCAATACGTACCCAATCATGATCCAATACCTCGCCTTTGCCTAGCGCATACAAGGCGCGCATCTGGGGGTCAAACAACAACTGCCGCACAAAATTCAGGTCGTAAAACCACATAAAAAATCCCAAAACTCCATAGAGCGTCTGCTCGCCCGGTTGTTGGCAACCCCAGCCGGTCATAGAGCGGTACAAAAAAATACCGATGAACAACAACTCGCAGCCATGCCCCATCGCCAAAAAAAATAATTGATTGACCCTGGTAAAGTACATCCCTGTATAAAGCAACGCACCACTAATAATCACCATCACGGTCAAATGATTGCGGCGGAAATAATACAGCAACCCGCCCAAGCCGCTGTAAATGAGTACGGGGATCAACGCCCACCGTTCTTGTAACTGCAAGGTGATGCCCCCGCCATGAATGAAATCGAAAGCCGGAAAGGAAGGATAACCCATCAGCCACCCCGCCAGCGTATGCCCCAATTCGTGAATGATGATCACCAGGTAGCTCAAAACAAACCGGGATAGGGACGGCCAGCACAGCCCCAAGCCAACGATAGCCCCAATCCACAGGCTGTTTTTTGCACGGGCATCAAGGGTACACAGCGGAATTTCCAGGGGAGCAGAAGACCTTTTCGGTCGGCGATTCGACATAGGAATACGCTGCAATGTATCCCCTAGCAAAAAATCGGTTTCCCAGGTGTTTGTTCCAGTGTGAACACACAGTTGGATGGGGGTTGCGCGGGGCAGTTTATAGCGGCACAATTCCTGGTCAATTTGCTTGACCAAAAGGTGAAAGGGCGGCAACGGGTTCCCTTGGATGGCAATGCGGTAATGATCGCCTGGGCGCGTAACGGTGACGTGCACCTCGTGCTCAGGCCATAGCCGCTCAATCACAGTGGCAATGGCGGCGGTTTCTCCCTGTTGTACCCGTTGCCAAAGCGGAGCAGGGGACATGGTGGGTCAGGGGGTTTTTTGCAATTCCGGGCGTTCTTCCGGCACAATGGCGCCCTCGACGGGGCAGACTTGCAAACAGATGCCACAGTCAATGCAAATGCTGAAATCAATCCAGTACCAATCTGTGCCTTTGGCGTTTTTGCCAGGGCCAGGGTGAATGCAGGCCACAGGACAGGCGGCGACACAATCGGCCACCCCTTCGCATACATCGGTCACAATGGTATGAGCCATAGCGCCACGTTGCCAGATAGATGCACCGGCGTCCCTTTCCAGGGTAGCATGGGCAAGAGGTTATGCCAGGGGTTGCTGCTGTAGGCGCTCGTAAACCCACCGGCTTAGGTCCGGCAACAGGGCTGCATTCCGGCTGTGGCGTTCCCCGACGGTAAAGACCACCAGGAGATAGGCTTGGTCATCCCCCCATTCCACGTAGGCGCAGTCGTGGCGGACTTGGCTGGTGTGACCGGCCTTGGACCACAGGCGCACCTCCGGCGGCAATCCTTCCCCCAAAAAACCCTGGATTTGGTTGTTGGGGTCGTTTTGGTAGTCGGCAGGCGCCAGGGAACGGCGGCACAAATCCAACATCTGCTGGGAACGGCGGGGGGAGACGGCAATGCCGCCCAAGATGCTGTGGAATAGACGGGCAGTAGCCAGCGGGTTGAGGCGGTTGCGGTTTTCCCCTTGGGGGCCTAAAAAAGCGCGCTCCCGACCGTAGGGGCCATCACACCAGGTTTTTTGGTTGATGTTGATGCCGCTGAATTCCGGCCATTGCCAGGACTGGAAATAACGGTTGACCAAATTGCGCTGGTATTGCCAGGTGCTAAACGGGCCGGGGGCCAAATCGGGGCCGCTGGTGGTGCCGGTAAGGACATCGACGATGTAGCTGGTGGCATCGTTGCTGGAATGGCGAATCATATCGTGCAGGGCGCGGTCGAGTTCCGGTTCCGGGCGAATCATGCCCTGCTCTAGCCATTCGTGGGCAGCCACCAGGTAAAACAATTTCACGATGCTGGCAGGATAAACGTTGACTTCGCCCCGGTGACTCCAGCCCCAGGGCCGCTGTTGCCAGAAGGTTTGTGGGTCTAGGGCGCCACCGGTATTTACCCGCACACCGCCGCCATAGACCAGCCACACGATGCCAATGTCGGTTGGGTCACACTGGTGGCGGCTCTGGAGTTCCTCAAGCAGGGTTTCTCCCCACCGGCTTAGGGTGGGATGGGGTTGGTAAAACGGCATGGGGCGTACAATAAACAGGAATCCCTGAAGGTTTATCTTCTCATCCCAGGATGCGCCGTGCCACCTTTAGCCCTGCGGAACGGCGCCAACGGTGGGGGTTGCTCGCCCTGATGGTTGCTCCCCTCCTTGGTGCTGTCTTGTACAACCAGGGGTGGCCCCTTCCGAGGTTGCACTGCTGGTTTTACCAGGTCACGGGCGTTCCCTGTCCGAGCTGCGGGCTGACCCGTTCCTTTATGGCGATGGCGCGGGGGGACCTGCGGCGGGCGGTGCAATTCCATGCCTTTGGGCCGCTGCTGTACGTGGCTTTTCTCCTGTGGGGCCTGCACCTGGTGGCCGAATTGCTCACCAATCGGCCCTGGCCGTTGCCCTACCGGCGCTGGTGGGCGCAGGGGCGTTGGCAGTGGGGAATGGTGGGCCTGTTTTTGGGGTATTACCTGGTGCGGCTGGTGGTGTGGTACCAGCGGGGCGAATTGCCGGGCCGGGTGGTCTGGTGAGGCCAAGGGGAACCTATCATAGAAAAATTCAAGGGGAACTTCGCGGCAAGCCATTTATGGTCGGTCGGCAACGGTGGGTGATGCTTTTGGTCATCGGGTTGGTGTTGGTGGCCGTCTTGGTCATCACCCGTATCCCGGTGCGGTTGGGGCTGGATTTGCAGGGGGGGGCGCAGTTGACGCTCCAGGTGAAAACCACCCCCCAGGTGAAACACATTACCCCCGCCGTCCTCGAGGCGGTGCAACGGGTGGTCGAAGGCCGGATCAATGGGTTGGGGGTTTCGGAGGCGGTGGTGCAGACGGTGGGCAATGACCAGTTGCTGGTGCAACTCCCTGGCGTCAATGACCCGCAGCAGGCAGAGCGGGTGTTGGGGGGAACGGCACAGTTGGAATTTCGCCGCCAAAAGCCGGGCACGGACGTCCAACAAATCCAACGACTGTACCTGGTGCGCGAACAACTGTTGGCGCTGCGCAAACAACCCAACAGCGGGGCCGACCCCCAACAGCTCCAGAAGGATTTACAGCAAACCGAGGCCGCCCTGGCCGCTTTTTATGAACCGACGGGCTTGACCGGCAAAAATCTCAAGGATGCGGTGGCCCAGCCCTTGCCGGCGGGCAATCAGTGGCAGGTGGCGATCCGCTTTGACGCCGAAGGGGGGAAAAAATTTGCCGAATTGACCCAATCCATCGCCGGTACCGGGCGCACGCTGGGCATTTTTTTGGATAACACCTTGATTAGTTTTCCCACCGTGGGTGCGGAATTTGCGGCGGCGGGGATCACAGGGGGCGCGGCGGTGATCACGGGCAATTTTACCGCCGAATCGGCCAACGATTTGGCGGTGCAGTTGCGGGGGGGGGCGCTGCCTGTGCCGGTGGAAATTGTGGAAAACCGCACGGTCGGGGCCACCTTGGGGCAAGACAGCATCCAGCGGAGTTACTGGGCATTTGCAGGGGGGATGGTACTGGTTTTGGCCTTTATGGTGTTTTACTATCGGTTGCCGGGGTTGATTGCCGATTTATCGTTGCTGATTTATGCCCTGTTGACCTACGCGGCGTTTGTGCTGTTGGGGGTGACGTTGACCTTGCCGGGCATTGCCGGTTTTATTCTCAGTATCGGTATGGCGGTAGATGCCAACATTCTCATCTTTGAGCGCACCCGCGAGGAATTGCAAGCGGGCAAAAGCCTGTATCGCGCCGTGGAGGCCGGATTTTATCGGGCGTTTAGCAGTATTTTGGATGGGAATGTCACCACCTTGATTGCCTGTGCGGCGCTGTTTTGGTTGGGAACGGGTTTGGTGAAAGGGTTTGCCCTGACGTTGGGGTTGGGGGTGGCCGTCAGTATGTTCACGGCGCTGACCTGTAGCCGCACGTTTCTACTCTTGGCGCTGACGATTCCGGCGCTGCGACGGGTGGAATTTTACGTCCCCAAATCGGTGCTCGCCAAAGGATAACGCTGCCTAGGGCCGCAACCGCCGGCGGCCAGGCCGCTGTTTGCGCACGACCTCGACCAATTCCAGGGTGTGGCCATCCCTACCCCGCAACCAATACCGCAGGGGATGCTCCTGGAGAATTTCGCCCGGCAGAGCACGCATCTGCGCCCGCAGCCACAACCAATCCAGACAATCCCGGTCGAAACCCACCAGCCGTACCTGCCCTTGCGCCCCCGGCCGCGCGCCCCCAATTAGGTGCAACTGGGTATTTTTCCGCAATTGATACCAAAAACCGGCTGGCGGTGTTCCCCCCGGTCGCTGGGGAGAAATCAAGGGGTCGGTCAGCCCCAGGGCCTGTTCGTAGTGGTGGTAGTAATGGAGGGGCACTTCCGCGCGCGGCAATCCCAAATCCACTTCGCACAGGGCACGGGCGGCTTCCAGGTCGGAAGTCATCAGCGTATAAACTTTGGGGGCACTCCGCAAAAACAGCCACAAGGCGGTGGCATACCCCACCAACAGTAGAACCATCACCCCCTGGGGCGACACCAGACCCTCAGGCAACCATTCCCAAGCCAAAACCATTACGGGGAGGGCGACGGCAACGTGGGATGCTCCCGGGTGAGGGTGACTTCCTTGACTTCCCCCGGTGCGCCGAGGGGTTGGGGGGGACCGTCATTGACCCGTACCTGCACTTTGCCGGCATTGCCAGCGGCCAAGACCAGGGTTTTCTTCGCCGTCCAAGTTTCCTTGGCACCGGGATTCAACATCCCCTCAAACACCACCTGCCCGTCGGCCACCACCTGCAACCAGGACTGGCCGGTCAAGGTCACCTGCACCCGCAATTCCGATGGTGCGGCCGGGCGGGCCTGAGGAGATGGCGAAACGGCTACCGGCGCAGAAGGAGTGGCCGGAGTCGGGGTAACGGCAGTGGGAGTGGGTTGCGGCGACGGGGAATTGGACTTGCCCAACACATAAGAAAGCACGGCAATCGCCCCCAAAATTAGGGCAAAGTAGGTGATGTACAAGTGGAAGGGGCGCAACGGACTCCCCGTCTGGGCCGGCAGGGTGGGGGGCTGGGTGACCGGCGGGGCTAAATCCAATTCCCGTAAATCCAGCGCCTCGCTCAGTTGCAACACATTGGCGTATTGCCGCAAAAAACCCTGCACATAGATTGGCTCCGGCAATTCCCGCACCTGGCCTTCCTCAATGGCACGCAACAGCCGGGTTTGAATCCGGGTGCGGGCAGCAATGTCTTCCAAGCTCAGGTGCTTTTCCTCCCGTACCTGCCGCAGGTATTGGCCGATTTCTCGCAAACGCGCCACCTGGGTGGCACTGTAGGTACTTGTGGACATTGCCCTCAAACCATCACGACATGGCTGTATCGCTCTTTTATTTATTGTGATTTACTGTGAATCTTTTTGTCTCCGCCGGGGTGCCGTGATGCAGTCGGCGGACGACCATCTGACAAAACCGGCGTTCTTGGGGGGTAAGCGGGCGCAAATGGCCGACGGGTAAATCCCCCAGTTGGATGGCGCCAATGGCCTGCCGATGCAGCCGCAATACCGGATAACCCAATTGGGCGGCCACGCGACGAATTTGCCGGTTGCGTCCCTCCCGCAACTGGATTTCCAAGAGCGTTTTTTGGGGCGTGGCCTGGAGCACCCGCACCCGCGCAGGTAAGGTGCGCTGCCCGTCAAGGGGCACCCCCTGCCGCCACTGGGCCAGCACCTCGGCAGGCGGCTGTCCCTGTACCCACACCCGGTAGGTCTTCCACACCGCATGGCGGGGATGGGTCAACGCCAGCGTCAGTTCTCCATCGTTGGTCAAAAGCAAGGCCCCGCTACTGTCGCAATCCAGGCGACCGACGGGATAAAGCGGAGGCCAGTCAGGGGGCAAAAAATCCCGCACCGTCCGTCGGCCTTGGGGGTCGGCACAGGTACTCACCACACCAAGGGGTTTGTGGAATAGGTAATACCGCAACGGCGGGGCTGGGGGTAAGGGTCGCCCGCCAATGGTGATGTGGTCCACCTGGGGGTCACATTTTTGCCCCACCTGGGCTGGCCGACCGTTAACCCACACCTGCCCCGCCCGGATGAGTGCCTCTGCCTGCCGCCGGGCCGCTACCCCCCGGTGCGCCAAAATTTTCTGCAACCGCTCCATCCCCTAGGCCAACCCCAAATCCATCAGGATGTCCTGGGCATGGGTTTCGGCTTTGACATTGGTGTACACCCGCTCGATCGTGCCTTCCGGGCTGATCACATAGGTGATCCGGCGGCTGTAGCCCCCCCCATCCACGTCGTAGGCCTTGGTAATGGCCCCGTCCGTGTCCACCAGCAGCGGAAAGGGCAATTGGTACTTTTGGGCAAACGCCTGATGGCTGGCCTGGTCGTCGCGACTCACCCCCAAAACCACGATGCCCTTTTCCTGGTAGGTGGCATAGCGGTCCCGAAACCCACAGGCTTCCTTAGTACAGCCCGGCGTATCGTCCTTGGGATAAAAATACAAGACCACCCGCTTACCGGCAAAATCCGCCAGGGACACCGGGCGGCCCTGGGTATCAATCGTCTGGAAGGCCGGGGCAACCGTGCCAGGAGTCAGAGCCATCACACACCTCACAACATCCGCCATCGCTATTGTAGCCGCTGGCTCCCTGCTTGCCTGGGCAAAGGCCGCAACAACCGCGCTGGCATCGGGGTTGGCGGTTCTGGGCACCCCAGGGCTAATGATTACGATTCTTAATTCCAAGCCCAACATTAAAATAACTTTAAAGATGCTAATCACTGGCATGTACGACTTTTGTCCTAGCGATTTTCCGCTCCATGTCGTGCTGGTGCAGCCGCAAATCCCCCCCAACACCGGCAATATCGCCCGCACCTGTGCTGCAACCCGAACACCATTACATCTGATTGGCCCCCTGGGATTTGAACTGAGCGACCGCTATTTGAAACGGGCGGGCCTGGATTACTGGCCCTATGTGATCTGGCGCGTTTACACCGATTGGTCCGAGTTTATCTGCACTCATACTCAGTCCCTGGGCCGCTGGTTGGCCTTCAGTCCGCGCGGGCAGGTCTGCCTGTGGGACTTTGCCTTTCAACCGGGAGATTGGCTGTTTTTTGGCAGCGAAACCACGGGGCTGCCGGAGGTTTGCCTCCAGGCCTGTCATGCACAATTATTTATCCCCATGGTGGAAGCTAGGGTGCGGAGTCTGAACCTGTCCGTGAGTGTGGCCGTTGCCCTGTTTGAAGCCCGGCGACAATTAGCACAATAGGGGACATTGAGTGTGTTTTCGGGAATACATATAAGTTTTAATTAATTATTTTTTCCGGTGAGGACGGTAGGATCGCCCTTTGCAGTCATAACGATTTATCATCAGGGCTTTACCCCGGCTGGGGGGGCGCGGCTAAATACTGGACTAGAGCAGCTTGGATATGGTTCCGGGTCTGCGATGCGTGGTTGAGGGGTGATGCGGGTGTTGGGTAATCACCGGCACGCAGCAAGCCCTAGACAGGTTCGCTCCTTGTGTTTTCCTCACACCCGTTGACAGGAGGTGGCTCGTGCAACAGCATGATTTCGCCAGTTTGGTTTGGCAACCCGTACAGGTTTCGCAACGGTTCACGGCTACGGTTTCGGGCGGTTCCCCCCGTCTCGCGGCTAGGCCCACGGTGATGACGGGGCTGGCGGCAGTAGGGGCTTTGGCGAGTGTGGGTTCGGGGATGGCGATGGCCACCACCCCAGCGGCAGAGGTGGGGGCTACCCCGGCGGAAACGGTGGTGGCTGAGATGGCCGACGGCCTGGTGGTGGAACACCGGGTGCAGGCGGGGGAAACCCTGTGGCAGTTGGCCCATCTGTACCAGGTGACGGTAGAAGCTATTGCCCAGGCCAATGGGTTGCGCCCGGATGCGGTGTTGGCGGTGGGGCAGGTGTTGAAAATTCCCCCGCGTTCGCCGGAGGCCGCCCCCAAGCGGGTGGAAAATTTGTTGGCGCGGGTGCGGCAACAGGCCTTGCTCCGGGAAGGTCGTTTACCGGCGGATGCGATGGCCATGATGGCGCCGCCGACGTTGGTTGCGCATGGGGCACAGGAGGTACTGCCGTCGACGCCGACGACAACCTATCGGGTGCAACCGGGGGACACCTTGACGGGGATTGCCCGCCGGTTTGGGGTGTCGTTGGGTGAATTGGTGCGTCTGAATCGGTTGGCCGACCCGGATTTCCTGGCGGTGGGGCAAATCCTCCAGGTGCCAGGAGCCAGCGATAGCCCCGTGCGTAACTTGGCGCCACGTCCTGTTCCCCAGGTGTTGACACGGTTGACCGCGCCGCGGTTGCCTGCGGTGAAACCGCCCCAGGTGAATCCCCTGCTGGGGACGGACGCCCTGGGGGAATTGCGGCCTGCGCCCCAGGTGAACACGGACCAACTGCGACGCCAGACCAGCGTGCAGGATTTGGCGGCGATTTTGCCCCAGGTGTTTCCGCCGGTTTTGGGCGAGGGCGCTTATGGCGCCATGCAGGCGTTAAGTTTGCCGCCGCTGGGGGACGCAGAGACCTTTTTGCCCAAGGACCCCACCTTCTTCAAGGGCTACATCTGGCCGGCGCGCGGGGTGCTGACCTCTGGGTTTGGCCCCCGCTGGGGACGGATGCACCAGGGGATTGACATTGCTGGGCCTGTGGGAACGCCGGTGGTGGCCGCAGCAGCAGGGACAGTGATTTTTGCCGGTTGGAATTCCGGTGGCTACGGCAACCTGGTAAAAATCTGGCATGACAACGGCAGTATCACCTACTACGCCCACAACAGCCGCATCCTGGTGCGGGAAAACCAACAGGTGGAACAGGGGCAACTGATTGCGGAAATGGGCAGCACCGGCTTTAGCACGGGGCCGCACGTCCATTTTGAAATCCGTAAACGGGGCCAGGGGCCGGTCAATCCGCTGGCGTTCCTGCCAGCACGGCGTTAAGCGTCACTGCACCGCAGGATTGCTTGGTAGCCCCCCTACTTTAATACGGGAAAGTAAGCAGAACCTTAAGGAACCGTGTAGGGGCGTCTTGACAACGCCTTTGCGCGTCCGTTTGTGGACTAAGCATCCCCCGGCTTTAGGCGGTGGGAGTGTCACGTAGCGGCATGGCTCCTGCCGGGGCGGCTAGGTTGGGCAAGGTAGGGGCTATCCCCACCTGGCAAAGGGCGCTAAAATGCTTACAATCTGAAGCATTCGTAATATAAATTTACCCTTGTTGACGATTGCTCTGCGCCACGGGAGGTGCCATGTCCACAACGCTTGTTTCCCCTTGGCAGACCTGGCTCCAGCGCCGGGTGTTGTTGGGTTGGGAGCCGACCCCGGAATTGCTGAGTATTTTGCTGGTGTATTTTGTCCAGGGGGTGATCGGCCTGGCCCGCCTGGCGGTGAGTTTTTTCCTCAAGGATGAATTGGGGTTGTCGCCGGCGATGGTGGCGGCGTTGACCGGGATTGCGGCGCTGCCTTGGATGGTCAAACCGCTCTTTGGGTTTATGGCCGATGGCCTGCCCCTGTGGGGCTACCGCCGACGTTCCTATCTGCTCCTGTCGGGAGTGTTGGGGGCGGCGGCTTGGGGCTGGCTGGCGCTTGGCGTGCACCGTCCCTGGCAGGCGGTGGTGGCGATGACGCTGGCTTCTTTGGCGACGGCGATGGGGGATGTGATTGCGGATTCGTTGGTGGTGGAGCGGGTGCGGGGGGCGACGCAAAGCCAGACGGGTTCGCTGCAATCCCTGTGTTGGGGAACCAGCGCGGTGGGCGGGCTGGTGACGGCCTATTTCAGCGGGGCATTGCTGGAGCATTTGGGTACGCGGGCGGTGTTTGGGATTACGGCGCTCTTTCCGGTGCTGGTGAGTCTGGGGGCGTTGGGGGTGCACGAGCAGCCAGTGCGGAACCGGCGGGGGGTCACGGCAGGTCTGGTGTCCCAGGTGCGGCAGGTGTGGCAGGCGATGAACCAGCGGGCGATTTTACTGCCGACGGTCTTTTTGTTTCTCTGGCAGGCGACGCCTACGGCGGATACGGCATTTTTCTTTTTTGTGACGAATGAATTGCAATTTCCGCCGGAATTTTTGGGGCGGGTGCGGCTGGTAACCAGTGTGGCGGCCTTGGTGGGGGTGTGGGTGTTTCAGCGGTATTTGCGGGAGGTGCCGATCCGCCGCATGTTGTTGTGGACGACGGTGCTCTCTAGTGGCTTGGGTTTGACCAGTTTGCTGTTGGTGACCCACACCAATCGCCTGTTGGGGATTCCCGACCGCTGGTTTAGCCTCGGAGACAGTGCGATTTTGACGGTGATGGGGGAATTGGCGTTTATGCCGGTGTTGGTGTTGGCGGCGCGTCTGTGTCCGCCGGGGATTGAGGCCACTTTGTTTGCCCTGCTGATGTCGGTGCTGAATCTGGCGGGGGGGGTGGCGCACGAATTGGGGGCGTTGTTGACCCATCTGCTGGGCATTACCGAAACCCAGTTTGACCGGCTGTGGCTGTTGATTACCCTGACCAATCTGAGTAACCTGTTGCCGTTGCCGCTGCTCCATTGGTTGCCGGAACATACGGCCAGCAGTACGCCGGGGATGAATTTGCCGCCTGCGGTCGTTCCCGATGCCGTTGTGTTGGGGGATTTAGCACCAGGATTACATTTCGAGGCGGTGGAGGTGGAATCTTAATTTCTGTCTGGGCTGCAAGTCACAAGACGATTTCTTTTTTGCGCGGTGGGCTGAGATTCTCAGTGAGTGATTGCGTTTATCAATTTTAGGACTTTGCGGGTTTGGGCCAAAATCTGCATCAGCAAATGCCACACGTTGAGGTACCGGTCATCACTGTATCCCCTTCCAAGAAAGGGTTTACAGGTAAAGGTGAAGGTCGCAAACGTGTTGGAAATGACTATAGCTAAGCATGCAAAGGTTGACATGACATAGGCCGCTGGGCGTAGCCCCACAATGGCGTAGCCGTGAATCTTAAGGCGACAACCTTAACCTACCTAGCTATATATAACAAAAGGTTTTCTCATTGAGCACTTTGCCTGACTCGAATTTAGGAACTTTTGTGGCAGAATTCAACACGACTGCTCTTCTATAGCTAAGCATACAAAGGTTGACATGATATGGGTCGCTGGGCGTAACCCCACAATGGCGTAGCCGTGAATCTTAAGGCAACAACCTTAACCTACCTAGCTATATAACAAAAATTTTCTCATCCATCATTTTATTGCCTGACTTAATTCATAAACTTTTGTTGAAGAGTTCAACACTGCTGGTTTGCGATACATTTATCACTCAAGAAATTTTTTGTTTTAATCTCATAACATCAATTTGATTTTGTATCATATCTGTAGCGCAATATGCTTTCCCCGTCACCATGACTGTCACAATGAGGGTTCCAGAGACGCAGCACATTGTCCTTGATGTCCAGGGGATGAAGTGCGGCGGTTGTGTGCGGGCCATCGAAAAACATCTGCAGTCCTATCCGGGGGTGCTGGCGGTGACAGTCAATTTGGCGACCCGGCAAGCGCAGGTTCTGGCAGATGCGACTCAGGTCATCCCGGAAAAACTGGCGCAATTTCTCACCCAAAAGGGGTTTCCCAGTCAACCCCATCGTCTGTGGGACAGCCCTGGGTGGTCTGCCCAGCGGTCGGGCTGGCAGTTGGCGCTGGCGGTGGGATTGTTGCTGATGGCAGGGCTGGGGCATGTCCCAGGGGGGCATCACCATTGGCCGTGGTTGCATCACCCGCTGACAGAATGGCTCCTGGCAACGGTGACCCTGTTGGCGCCGGGGTGGGAAATGTTGCGATCTGGGTGGCAAAGTTGGCGCAGTGGAGCGCCGACCATGTACACGCTGGTGGGGTTGGGCGTTTTGGTGGCCTACCTTGGCAGTACGGCGGCGTGGCTGTGGCCCCCGTTGGGGTGGGACCGGTTTTTTTTCGAGGTGGTGATGGTGGTTGCCCTGATGCGGGTGGGGCAGACGTTGGAATTGCGGGCGCGGGCATGGGCGGGACGGGCGTTACAGGGGTTGGTGGCGCTGCAACCGCCGATGGCACGCTGGCTTTCGCCCCAGGGGGTGTGGGAAATGGTGCCGCTGGTTCAGGTGCAGGTGGGGCAGCAGGTGCGGGTAGAAGCGGGGGAAACGTTCCCGGTAGATGGGGTCGTCCAGGAGGGGACAACGCTGGTGGACCAGGCGACCTTGACGGGGGAATCCCTGCCGGTGACCCGCAAACCCGGTGATCCCGTCTATAGCGGTACGGTGAATGTGGGCGATGCGGTGACGGTGACGGTGACGGCAACCGGGGGGGCGACCCGTTTGGGCCAGATTATTCAGCTTGTCCTGACGGCCCAAGCCCGCAAGGCAGCGGTACAGGGGATTGCCGACCGGGTGGCGGGATGGTTTACCTATGTGGTGATGGGGGTGGCGGGGCTGACCCTGCTGTTTTGGGGTGTTGCAGCGCCTTTGTGGTGGCCGGATATCGCCCATCCCTGGCTGGTGGCGGTGCATCGGGTGACGGCGGTGCTGGTGGTGGCCTGCCCCTGTGCCCTGGGGTTGGCAACGCCGATGGCGATTTGGGTGGGCTTGACGCGCGGGGCGCAGCGGGGGCTGCTGATCCGAGGCGGGGACATCCTCGAGCAGGTGGCGGGAATCAACTGCCTGGTGTTTGACAAAACGGGGACGTTGACCCAAGGCCAGCCGCGGGTGGAGCAGGTGAAATTGCTGACGCCCCATCCGTTGGTGACCAGCGAGGCAGAACTCTGGCAGTTGGCCGCCCAGTTGGAATGGGGCAGTCCCCATCCCTTGGCGGTGGGGATTCGGCAGGGGGCGCCTGCGGTGAACCGCACCTGGCAGATTACCGACATTCAATCTGTGCCGGGGGTGGGTGTGACGGCAACGGTGGAGGGGTATCCGGTGGTGTTGGGGCGTTGGCCGCAGGACCAGGCATTGCCTCTGGAATTGACGCCCGGGCAAACGTTGGTGGCGTTGCAGGTGGCCGGTGAAGGGGTGGGGGCCCTGCTGTTGCGGGACCCGGTGCGCCCGGAGGCTGCCGAGGTGGTGCAGGCGTTGCAGGAACAGGGGGTGCAGGTGCGGGTACTCAGCGGGGACCGCCCGGAGGTGGTGCATTATCTGGCGCAAACCCTGGGGTTACGGTCGGATCAGGTTAAAGGGGGACTCTTCCCGGCGGATAAGGTGCAATGGGTGAACCGGTGGCAACAGCAAGGTTGGCAGGTGGCCGTAGTGGGCGATGGCAGTAACGATGCGCCGGCGTTGATGGCAGCGCAGGTGGGGATTGCCATGGCGCAAGGAACGCAGGTGGCCTTAGAAAGTGCGGGCATTGTTTTAATCCACAACGACCTGCGGGATGTGCTGGCGGCTTTGCGCTTGAGCCAGCGCACTTTGGCAAAGATTTACCAAAACCTGGCTTGGGCCTTTTTCTACAATCTGGTCGCCATTCCCCTGGCGGCGGGGGTGTTTCTCCCCTGGGGTTGGGCCTTGACCCCTACCTGGGCGGCGGCGTTGATGGCAGGCAGTTCCCTGGGTGTGATTCTCAATTCCTTAACGCTGCGTCCGCCTGCACCCTATCCCCAAGGCCTTGACAAACCAACCCGTTCCTGTTAACGGCGTTGTTGGTTGGGGTGGTGACGCCACCAGCGGAATTGCCGCATGGGCTTGGGCAGGGGCAGTCCCTGACTGCAGTGAAAATCTTCTTGCACCCGGCGGGTCAAGCGGCGGGAGACTTGCCGAACCACCTGACACAGCACGCGATCTCCCGTGCGTCGGATCAACGGTTCCGGCAGTACCTTGATAAAGCGGGGAAAGCGCACGGCCACTCCCAAATCCAAATGCCATTCCACCCGGGTCATCACGGTCAAATGGGGTAATTCGGCAGCCAAGTCGGCAGGTAGGGGGACTTCCACCAAGGTCAAACTGGCCTGGAAATCCACCTCGTACTCCTCTGGGGTAAATCCGGGCACGGGCACGGTACGGATGCGGTAGGTGCGTCCTTCCGCCGGGAGCAAATCCAAGCCAATGCGGGGTTCCAATTCATAACCGAGCGCGCCAAACCGCCCCAATACCAGGGCATAGCCGGTTTCCCCAATCGGTTCCACCTGCATCGGCTGGGCGCAGCGGCGAAACCAGTGCTGGTGGCGATCCAAGTAGTCCGCCACCTGTTGCGCCGGGGCGTACATGGGCATACAGTCGCTAAAGCTGCTTTGGAAGGGGGTAAACTCAGCCATAGACGCGATGCCGGGCTGTGCCCATGCTAACCCACCGGGAATTGGGTGTGGATGAAGTGGGACGGGGTGCGCTTTGTGGCCCCGTTGTCAGCGCCGCCGTTGTCCTGGATGCGGCGGGGAAAGCGCAATTGCAGCGCTGGGGCCTGCGCGACAGCAAACAGTTGACCCCCCGGCAACGGCAAGCCTGGGTGCCCCGCATCCAAGCGGTCGCCCTGGGGTGGCAGATTGCCTGGGCCGAACCCTGGGAAATCGATACTTATAATATTCGGCAGGCCACCTTGCTGGCCATGCGCCGCGCCATTCTTGCCCTGCCCATTCCCCCCGATCTCTGTCTGGTGGACGGCAACCAGGCCATTCCCGACCTACCCTACCCCCAAAAAACGGTGATTGACGGGGATGCCAGGGAAATCAGCATTGCCGCGGCCAGTGTCTTGGCCAAGGTGTGGCGGGATGAATATGTAAGGCAACTGGCGCCGACCTACCCCGTTTACGATCTGGCCCGCAACAAAGGGTATGGCACACGCACCCATCGCCTGGCCCTACAACGCTACGGACCCAGCAGCATCCATCGCCTGTCCTTTCGGCCCTGTCAGGTTTCCCAAACCAAATGACCCTGGGGGTTGGCCTCCCCCTGGGTGGTGCTGGCGACCCATTGCTGGTAATCGGTGATCAACTGGCGGGTCAATTGCTGTTTGATGAGCCCCAACACACTGCTCAGCAGGCTATCCCCGGCAGCTTCCACAATCATCTTCGGCATCAGGTTCAACGGCGGGGGCACGTCCACCTCCACTTGCAAGTTGGCTTGTCCCACCAAAGACGAGGCACGGGACGAACGCACCGCCTGTAACGTACCGGTTAAATTCAGACGAAACCGCCGGTCAATGTAGGGCACCCCCCGAATTTCGCAGCCGACCGACTGCACCCGCACCACGTTTGACGGTTCGGTCCACACCCGCATATCCACCACCGGCTGAATGGTAAAGGAAAAAAACGTGCGGGGGCGCATCTTCAGCCGATACACCTGGTCGGACAAAACTTCTATCTGCTGGGGGTCGGCAATCGCGTACACCAATCGCCGGGGTTGGCGCAGGTAGTGTTCAATAGGAATAGGCTGGCGCGGCACGGGCACGGTCACGGATTCCTGAGCCGCAAAGTGCACCAACATGGAACACCTAGACTGACGTTGTAAATTATCTTAACACTGAGGCGTCCCCCTCCATATGTTTGCTGATCCCCGGATTGCCTACCTTGGTCCGGCAGGCACCCACAGCGAAACCGTGGCCCACCAGTTTGGCGCCCGCTGGGAGCAGCCCCGTTGGTTGCCCACCAGTACCATCGCCCAGGTCTTGCACAGTGTGGCGCAAGGGGAGGCGGACTACGGGGTCGTGCCGGTGGAAAATTCCTTGGAAGGGAGTGTGACGGTCACGTTGGATTTGCTGTGGCGGTTGCCGGATTTGTACATTCAACAGGGGTTAATTTTGCCCATTGCCCATGTGCTGATTAGCCGTTGCCCGGACCTTAGGCAGATTCAACGGGTGTATTCCCATCCCCAAGCCCTGGGGCAATGCCAGTACTGGCTGGAGGACCACCTACCCCATGTGCCCTGGTTGCCCACCCGTTCGACGAGCGAAGCCGTGCAGTACGTGCAGCAGGAGCCACAGGCGGCGGCAATTGCTTCACCGCGGGCGGCCCAGTTGGCGGGTTTACCCATTCTGGCAAGGGATTTGGCGGCGGAAAATCTCACCCGGTTTTGGGTCATTGGCAGCCAGCCCCAAGCGCAGGGGAGCCACACCACCCTGGCGTTTAGTGTGCCAGAGAATAAGCCGGGCGCCTTGGTGCGGGCGTTGGCCCATTTTGCCCAGGCGGGGATCAACCTGAGCCGTATTGAATCCCGGCCCACCCGCCGTTGCTTGGGGGAGTACTTTTTTTCGGTGGATTTGGAGGGCGCCCAGAGCCAGCCCCAAATTGCCCAAGCGTTGGCGGCCCTCGCCCGGGAAACCAGTTGTTTGCGTAACTACGGAAGTTATGCGATTGCCCCGGTGGCGATACCGGCGGCTCCTGGAGAGTAAGTTACACTGGAACTAATTGGGGCAGCAATGGCAAGCGGGAAGGCTATGCGTCGCTGGTGGAGTGGGTTGATTGCCCTAGTTGTCTTGTGGTGGTTGCTAAGCAGTCTGCCTGGCTTGGCCCAACCGCGTCCGATTCCCCAATGGCTCTCGCGCAAGGCGGCGGCAGTGGTGGTGGATGGCCGTCCTTTGTTTGATGTGCGGGATTCGGGCAACCTGACAGGGGTGGAACGGGCGGATACGGTCAACCAGTTGTTGGCCGAGGAAATTCAAAGGCGGCAGGCCGACCCCCAGCGGGTCTCGATGGTGACGATTGTGCCTGACCCCATCACCGGCCAAATGACCCTGCGGTTGAATGACCAGCATCTGTTGACGGTCACCAGCGCGGACGTGCGGGGGGAACGCAGCCCCCAGGTGCAGGCGGAATTGTGGAAGCGGGAAATTGACCGGGCCTTGACCGTGGCGCTGCAGGAGCGCACCCCCAGCTACCGTTCCCAGGCGTTGGTCTTTGCGGCGGTTACCCTGGTCATGGCCTTACTGGGGCATCTGGGGTTGGGGGGGCTGCGGCGGTGGTCGGTGCGGGCGTTGACGCGCATGGTGCATACGACGGCGCCCCACTTGGAGGGCACCTTGCGTCTGGTGACCCAGATGGCCTGTGTGGGGATGCAAACTGGCCTCTGGCTGGCGGTATTCCTATACACCACCGATTTATTTCCCCTGATTCGGAGCATCCGCTATTTCCTGTTCCGGGCGTTGGTGGTGGGGTTGACCACACCGATTGTCAGCTTGGGAAACCGGGGCTATTCCCTGTTGGATGTGTTGGTGTTGGTGACTTTGTTTGTGGTGCTGTGGGTTGGCTCAGGGGCGGTCGCAGGGGTGCTTAAATCCCGGGTGTTGCAAATTGCTGGGGCGGATCAGCGGGTGCGGGAGCTGGTGGCGGTCTTTACCCGCTATGCCCTGGTGTTGCTGGGTTCGATTGTCCTGTTGCAAATCTGGGGTTTGGACGTGAGTTCCCTGACGCTGCTGGCGAGTGTGCTGGGGGTAGGGATCGGGTTTGGGTTGCAAAATACGGCCAATAATTTTGTCAGCGGTTTAATCATCACCCTGGAGCGCCCGATTCAGGTGGGGGATTTTATCAATGTGGGGGATTTGCAGGGGACGGTAGAGCGTATCGGCACCCGCACGACGGAAATTCGCACCTTGGACCGGGTGTCGATTATCGTGCCCAATTCCCGGTTTGTCGATAACCAGGTGATCAACTGGAGTTTGGGCAATCCCGTGTCTCGGTTGCATCTGCCGGTGGGGGTGGCCTATGGTTCGCCGGTGGAAACGGTGCGGACGGCCTTGCTGGAGGCGGCGCGGCGTCACCCTGATGTGTTGGCCAATCCGGCGCCCCAGGTGTGGCTGGTGAATTTCGGCGAGAGCGCCATGATGTTCGACCTGCTGGTGTGGATTTGTGAACCCCGCGAGCAGTATCGGATCAAAAGCGACCTGTACTACCGAGTGGTCGAGAGTTTGGCGAAATATAATATCAAAATTCCCTTCCCCCAACGGGATGTGCATGTGCCCGCGTTGGAGCAGGTGGTGCAACAGTGGGCGAAAACCGCCGGTTCGCCTGCCAAGGGGCAAAAGGAATGGAATAACCCCGCAGAACTGGGTTGAGCGATGGCCGAGCAGATGAATTTATTTCAATTGGCGGCTCCCTCTGCCCCCGAATCTCCACCTGCCGGGGCTTATGCCACCCTGGCGGAACTCACGGCGGCCTGTCAAAGCTGTCACAAGTGTGGGTTAGCGGCCACCCGTACCCATGTGGTCGTCAGTCGGGGCAATCCCCAGGCGCCCCTGATGGTGATTGGCGAGGGGCCAGGGCAGCAGGAGGACGAAACCGGCTTGCCGTTTGTGGGGCGGGCGGGGCAATTGCTGGACAAAATCCTCGCTTCTGTCCATTTGGACGCGGAGCGGGATGTGTACATCTGCAATGTGGTCAAATGTCGTCCGCCGGGCAACCGCAACCCGGAACCGGAGGAGGTGGCCGCCTGCAAACCCTACCTTTTGGAGCAAATCCGTTTGGTGAACCCCAAAATCATTCTCCTGGCCGGGGCGGTGGCGGTGCAGGCGATTTTGGGCGAGAAACGGGGCATTACCAAAATTCGCGGGCAATGGTTTACCTGGCAGGGGTACGCCTGTATGCCCGTGCTGCATCCTGCTTATTTGCTGCGGAACCCATCGCGGGAGGTGGGTAGCCCCAAATGGCTAATGTGGCAGGACATTCAGGCTGTGCGCGCCAAATTGGATGCCTTGACCCAAGGGTGAAGGGATGTACCCCTGGCAGCAGGCGTGGATAGAAGCACACAGCGCCCTTTTGTGTGCCAGTTTCGCGCATTGGACAGGGCAAACCTTGGTCCCTGAAATGGGCCAATTTACTTCATTGGCAGCGGCTTTATTTTACAGCCCAAGGGTAGTTTTATCCCATGACACGCAACCTGATCCCCGGTTTAACTATGCCAATCAAAGGGCTTTGGATTTATGGGAAACCACTTGGGATCAATTCATTGGTCTGCCATCGCGCTACTCGGCAGAACCTGATAGGCAACCCGAACGCCAGCATTTTTTGCAGCAGGTGAAGCAAAAGGGTTGGGCAAACAACTACCAGGGCATCCGCATCACCCGTCGTGGTCGTAAATTTTTCATTCGCGATGCCATTTTATGGAATGTGGTAGATGCCCAAGGGAACCTACACGGACAGGCGGCCATGTTTACCGCATGGGATTGGTTAGATGCGCCAGCACCTGGTTTATAATCGGGTTCCAAGAATCGCCCTAAAGGAAACCCATCCTTGCCAGCACCGTTGACGATCAAAATCCTCAAATTGCTGCGGCGGCTGTATGGGCTGTTGCCCTTACCTTCTCCGGCGCCAATCCAAGTGGATTATTCGGGTCAGGCAGGCAGCGATTGCATCAAAAAAAACCTAGAATCGGCTGCCCCTTGTCTCATTTGTCGTTTTGGCAATGTGGAGTTAAATGCGACATTGCGCGCCTATCATCGCCGCCGGGCTGCTGAGTATTGGGGAGAAAAATCCTGGCGTTATATTCAAGGAAAAATCCTACATTTTTGGTGGGATGCCAGCGCCCAGGAAGCCATGCGAATTGATGCGGGATTTTTCCCGGCAACGCCTGAGTATTTGGAACGTTTTGCCGAACGGATGCTCCAGGATATGCAGCTTATCGATGTTCTGGCTTTTTGGGAAGGGAAACAGGATGGTTATGTACGGCAGATTCGGCATTTATTGACCCAGGCCAAATTCATCAGTTTTCAGGATTTGGAACCCTATTATCACCAACACCCCTGGTCAGAAGTCTTAGCCGGTAAAACTGTATTGGTTGTGCATCCTTTTGTGGAGACGATTCAAAAGCAATACCAAAAGCGGGAGTTACTCTTTCAAAACCCCAAAGTTTTGCCGGAATTTACCCTCAAAGCTTTCAAATCGGTGCAGTCCATTGCCGGGAATGAATGTGGGTTTCCCGATTGGTTTGCTGCCTTGGCGTGGATGTGTGATGAAATTGCTCGGATTGAATTTGATATTGCGATTATCGGGGCAGGGGCCTATGGATTGCCCTTGGCGGCCCATGTCAAACGCCTAGGGAAAAAGGCCGTCCATTTGGGCGGCCCTACCCAGATTCTCTTTGGCATCAAGGGTGGACGTTGGGACCAAATGCCCTTTTTTCAGCAGCTATACAATGAGCATTGGGTGCGACCATCGCCGCAGGAAATTCCCCCCAAAATTGACCGTGTAAAAGCCTATTGGTAGCAATTGCCATGGTACATCCTGCGGTGATTTCTATGCTGAATACCAGCCGTCGTCTTTATGGGTGGGGAAAACGCTTGATTCGGCGGCACAATCCACAACCTTTACCCGCTGTGGACTATGCTGGGCAAGCAGCGAGCGATGTGATTTATACCCGAATTACTTGTCCAGAACCCTGTATGATTGCCCGGTTGGGTGGCGTGGAACTGGCAGCGTTAATGTACCACCGCAGCATCCACCAAAAATCCCGGTTTTTTCTGCACAAAAGTTTGGCTTATATCCAGGGTAAACAACGCCCGTTTTGGTGGGATGAGCATATCCAAAAAAAGATGCGCTATAATGCAGGATTTTTCCCGGCTGAACCGAAGTATTTAGAGCGTTTTTGTGAGCAGATGTTGCGGGATATTCAGGAAATTGATATTCTGGGTTCGTGGTTGCCGGAAGAGCAATTTTTGCGAGAGCAAATGCCCCAAGTCATTACGGTGAGACTACAGGATTTGGAACCCTATTATCACCAACACCCCTGGTCAGAAGTCTTAGCCGGTAAAACTGTATTAGTTGTGCATCCTTTTGCGGAGACGATTCAAAAGCAATACCAAAAGCGGGAGTTACTCTTTCAAAACCCCAAAGTTTTGCCGGAATTTACCCTCAAAACTTTCAAATCGGTGCAGTCCATTGCCGGGAATGAATGTGGGTTTCCCGATTGGTTTGCTGCTTTGGCGTGGATGTGTGATGAAATTGCTCGGATTGAATTTGATATTGCGATTATCGGGGCAGGGGCCTATGGATTGCCCTTGGCGGCCCATGTCAAACGCCTAGGCAAAAAGGCCGTCCATTTGGGGGGAGCAACCCAAATTTTATTTGGCATTCGGGGCAAGCGTTGGGATGATAACCCCTTTTTTCAGCAATTCTTTAATGACCATTGGGTGCGTCCTAATCCCTTAGAAGTTCCTAGCAATTTTCAGGCGGTTGAGGGGGGTTGTTATTGGTAACCTAGTCAGAACTGCGACATCATGGCAGAATAAAAAATCGCTGTAACCTGGGAACACCTGATGAATCAAGGGATTTTGGCTACGGCTTGGTTGATTCCCTTCTATGGCTTGCTGGGAGCGATAGGGACGTTGCCCTGGTCGTTGGGGTTGATTCGGCGCACGGGGTCACGGCCAGCCGCTTATTTGAATATTTTGGCGTCTGCTTTGGCTTTTGTGCATGGGACGTGGGCATTGGTGCTGTGGGGTACGCGCCCGCCCCAGGAATTGATGTTTCATTGGTTGCAGGTGGCAGATTTAGATTTAACGTTTGCGTTGAACTTATCCCCCCAAAGTTTGCTGGCGTTAGAAACTGTGACCACCCTCACCTTACTGGCGCAAATTTTCGCTTTGGGATATATGGAAAAGGATTGGTCATTGGCGCGCTTTTATGGATTGATGGGATTTTTTGAAGCGGCGCTGGGAGGGATTGCCCTGAGTGATTCCCTATTTTTGAGCTATATGTTACTGGAAATACTCACCCTATCTACCTATTTGTTGGTGGGTTTTTGGTACGCCCAACCGCTTGTAGTTACGGCAGCGCGGGACGCATTTTTAACCAAGCGAATTGGGGATGTTTTGTTTCTCATGGGGGTGGTGTCTCTTTCTGCGTTGGGAGCGGGTTTGACGTTTACAGAAATCAAGCAATGGGCGGCAACGGCAACCCTATCGCCGTCGGTTTGGGGGTGGTTGGGTTTGGCCTTGATTGCTGGTCCAACGGGGAAATGCGCCCAGTTCCCTTTGCATTTGTGGTTGGATGAGGCGATGGAAGCCCCTAGCCCAGCTTCCATTTTGCGGAATTCAATTGTGGTGTCGGCGGGTGCGTATGTGTTAATTAAACTGGAGCCGGTGTTGGCCCGTTCGCCCTTGGCTTTGGATACTTTGGTCATTTTGGGGACGGTGACGGCGGTGGGCACGTCGTTGATGGCAATTGCCCAGATTGATATTAAACGTGCCCTTTCCCATTCCACAAGCGCTTATTTGGGATTGGTATTTGTCGCTGTCGGTTTGCACGAGCAGGAAGTGGCTTTATTGTTGCTGTTTGCCCATGCGATGGCAAAAGCGCTTTTATTTATGAGTGCTGGCGGCATTATTTTGACCACTTCCAGTCAAGATATTACGGAAATGGGGGGAATATGGCGGCGCTTGCCGGTAACCACTACCAGTTTTGTCCTGGGTGCTTTGGGGCTGATCGGTCTATTTCCGTTGGGAATGTTTTGGGTGTTTTGCCGCTGGTTTGCGACCATGCCCGGCTGGGTTTTGGCCCTGGTGTTAACGGTGAATTTTCTGAGTGCTTTGAACCTTACGCGCGTGTTTCGCTTGGTTTTTTTGGGGAGTATCCAGCCCAAAACCCGCCGCACGCCGGAGGTGGCTTGGCCGATGGCCGTACCGATGGTGGCCATGATTATTCTTACGCTGTTAATACCTGTGTTATTGAAGAATTGGCAGCCGGCGGTGGTCTGGGGTAAGTGGCAGCGGGGGGAGGTTTTGCTGATGATCGCCAGCGGGGGGTTGGGGTGTATGGTAGGGGCTACGGTGACGCTCCAACGGCGGGGCTCACGTTCGACGCAGCCGTTGTGGCGGTTTGGTCAGGATTTTTTGGCCTATGATTTCTACATCGAGCGGGTGTACCAGGCGACGGTGGTGCAGTGGGTGCGGCAGATGTCTCGCCTGACGGCCTGGCTGGACCGCTATGTGGTGGATGGTTTGGTGAATTTGGTGGGGGTCTCAACCCTTTTGAGTGGGCAAGTGCTGAAATATAGCGTTAGTGGTCGGTCGCAACTCTATGTGTTGACGGTTGTGCTCGGCGTTTTGATGGTCGGATTACTGTTTCTCAATGTCTGGAAATAGGTGGTTTTGCGCGTTGCACCGCCACCAACTCAATCCGCTTTCGGTTCAGGTTATGCCATAATTAACCACATCACTATTGATTGTTTTGTTATGCAATGATGACGCCGTTAGCAACTCAGTTGGTGCTGGAATTTAATACATCTATGGGTCTGGAGTCACCACCACAGCCATTTTTGAAGTGGGCGGGGGGAAAATCTCAGCTTTTACCACAATTGTTGCCCTTATTTCCCAAAAGTTTTAACAATTACCATGAACCTTTTTTAGGCGGCGCAGCAGTGTATTGGTATTTATTTCATCTCAAAGACCAAGGCAGGATTTCATTTCAGGGGGCCAGGTTATCAGATATTAACGAAGAATTGATTAATTGCTATATTCATGTCCGCAGTAATTTAGCGGCTTTGCTGGATGAATTAAATCGGTTAAAAGCAAGCCACAGTCGAGAAAATTATTATAAAATTCGGGAATTGGACCCGCTCAATTTGAGTCCGGTTCAGCGGGCCGCTCGATTTATTTACCTCAATAAAACTTGTTATAATGGCTTATACCGCGTCAATCGCTCTGGCAAGTTTAATGTGCCCATCGGTAGCTATCAGGACCCTAAGGTTTTTTCTGCTGAACAGTTGCAGAGGAATCACGACGCTCTCCAGGGTGCAGATGTTATATGTGCCAGCTTCCAAACTGTGTTAAATTGGGCAGAACCCGGGGATTTCATTTACTTTGATCCACCCTATGTTCCTCTCTCAAAAACGGCAAGTTTTACCGGCTACACAAAATACCCATTCGGACAAGAGCAACAAAGAGAATTGGCAGAGGTGTTTCATATATTAAATGACCGTGGATGCAAATTGATGTTGAGCAATTCCTGGTCAGAATCGGTGATAAATCTTTATCGAAATTTCCATTGCATTGAATTAAAGGCATCCCGTGCCATCAATTCTAACGCTGAACGCCGTGGTAAAATTAGTGAGTTGTTAGTGGTTAATTATTGGCCGTAATTTATAGAGCAATTCCCTGCGCTCCCAGAACAGAAATTGGCACGACTCCCGTAACCCTTTTGGGATTCCTGTGAGAAAAAATCCTTAAGGCCGCCGCCAATGCCGTCCTAACTCGGTTAACATTTGCTCGGCTTCCAGCGGCCCCCAAGTGCCTGCCTCGTACTGGGGAATCATGCGGCCATCGGGGGGGGCATCCCAGAGATTCAATGCCGGGGTGACGACCCGCCAAGCCTCCTCGACCTCATCGGCGCGGGTGAACAGGGTCTGATCCCCCAACAGACAATCCAGCAATAGGCGCTCGTAGGCTTCGGAACTGGCCATGCCAAAGGTTTTGCCGTACTGAAAATCCATATCCACCGACCGCGCCCGCAATTCTGGCCCCGGCATTTTCGCCTCAAACCGCAGGGAAATGCCTTCATCCGGCTGAATTCGCAACACGAGGACATTGGGATTGGCCTGCTGCGCCACCGAGGGAAAAATGCTCAAGGGCGGCTCCCGGAATTGGATGGCAATCTCCGTCACTTTTTTGGGCATCCGTTTCCCCGTCCGCAGGAAAAAGGGCACCCCCTGCCACCGCCAATTGTCCACCTGCAGGTGCATGGCCACATAGGTCGGCGTGACCGATTGCGGGTTCACCTTGGGTTCCTGTAAATAACCCACCACCGGTTTGCCCCGCATCCACCCGGCACTGTACTGTGCTCGTACTGCGGCTTTGTTCAGATTGAACCCTTGGTAGGCCAAGCGGGTGGCCTGCAATACTTTCACCTTTTCGTTGCGGATGCTGTCGGCATTCAGGGAACTAGGAGGTTCCATGGTGGTCAGACATAACAATTGCATGACATGATTTTGCACCATGTCCCGCAGGGCGCCAGCAGTTTCGTAATACCCTGCCCGGTCTTCCACACCAACCGTTTCCGCAACGGTAATCTGTACGTGGTCCACAAATTGCCGGTTCCATAGGGGTTCAAAAATGGCGTTGGCAAACCGAAAAACCAGGAGATTTTGGACCGTTTCTTTCCCCAGGTAATGGTCAATCCGATAGACCTGTTCCTCCTGACAGACTTCCCGTAAAACCCGGTTGAGGGCCTGGGCGGTGGCCAGGTTGCGGCCAAAGGGTTTTTCGATGACCAGCCGGTGGGTGCGGGGGTTGCGCAAAAGACCGGCATGGCCCAACTGGCGGATTGCCTCTGGGAAAAAGTTGGGGGATACGGCCAGGTAGTAGACGTGATTGCCGCGGGTGGGGCGTTGCGTGGCCAATTCTTGGATGAACTGCGCCAAACCCTGGTAACTGGCGGGGTTGTCCATATCGCCGGCGTAGTAAAAGAGGCCTTGGGCAAATTCGTCCCACAGGGCGGGAACCTCAATGCCGCCGCCGAATTGCTCCACCCCTGCGCGCATCTGTTCGCGGAAGTAATCGTGGCTCCAGGGACGGCGGGCAAAGCCGATGATCGTGGTTTCCGGTGCCAGGCGGCGTTGCAGCCGCAATTTGTACAAAGCAGGCACCAATTTCCGTTGGGTCAAATCCCCAGAGGCGCCAAAAATAACAATGGTAAAGGGTTCCGGCAGGCGTTCTTGCTGCAACCCGACCCGCAGTGGATTTTCCCGCAGTGACACCATGCTGTTGCCCTCGCTGCTGGTTCTAGGGTAAAGCAGCGGCGGACAAGGACGCGGCAGATTACAGAAAATCTCAAGGTGGGGACAGGTATGCCACAATGGGCGATGGGGTGTTCGGGTTCCGGTTGATGGTGACCAAAACGCTGCTGCCGTCAGGATGGGGTCAGCGGCTGACGGACCCTTTGGGATGGTGTTTTCTGGCTTCCCTCCTGGTTCATGGGGGGCTGTGGTATTGGCTACGGGGGGTGAGGATAGACCTGCTGCCGGAAGCGTCGTTGCCCCCCCCGATTGAGGTGCTGTGGCTGGAACAGCCGCCTGCCACCTCGGTTCGCCCCAGCCTACCGCCTCCTTTGGGGCAACCCCTGCCGGTGGCAAATTTGCCGCCAGTTGCCAACCTGCCGTCTGTGCCTCCCCCACCGGATTTTCGCCGGCTGCCGTTAACCCCACGCCCCAGCCCGCCTGTTGCCCCGGCAACTCCGAGGCCCCAGCCGTCGCCCATTGCCCTGCCGTCACCCGTAGATACAGGGGTCACATCCCAAGAAACCTTTGACCCGACCGACACCACCACCAGCGATGGTTTGGCCAATCTCAGCCGGTGGATTGCCCGCCTGCAACCGGAACTCACCCGTTCGCCCCAATTGGTGCGGCTGACGGCGCCGCTACCTGCCCACGGTTGTCCTTGGGCGCAAGCAGGGTCTGCCGTTTTTGGGGTGGTGGTGAACCCCCAGGGGCAGATCGAGGGGACGCCCGAACTCCTGCGTTCTTCCGGTTATGCCACCCTCAACCGCCAAGCCCGCCAACTGGTCACCGCGCACGGGTTTAGCGACTACGCCGGCGAAACCCTGCAAGCGGTGATGGTTGAGGTGAGCTGGGACAACCCTTGCCCGTCAGCCCCGTAACCACTTCTGCACTTCCCTGGGCAAAATGATCACCCGCCGCCCATTGGGCAATCGCTCAATGCGGCCTCCGGCTGCGAGAATCTTTTGGACGGCAAGCCGCTGGATGCGCGGCGTCGTGGCATAGCCCAAAATGGTCAACCAACCAATCACCTTGGCAGCGCGGCTATCTGGTTTTTCCCGCAGCGAGGCCACCAAACTCTCTGCCCGCTTCACAACCAATTCGCTTTCGGGACTGCGCCAGGCTTTTGCCCAGTTGGCTGCGGTTTGAAACGAGGTGATTGCCCGCTGGCCGTCTCCTAAAAACAACAGTTCATCCGTGCCCCGATACAGCCAGGGGAAATAGGAACCGGGCACCGCCGGGGTCAGATGGGTCATGGCTTGCGCCGCAATCTTTAGGCTCCGCTCCGGCTGGCCCGCATACAGAGAACCCGTGGTGGACAACAGCAAATAGGCGCGGATAAACCGGGGGTCCCGCCCCAAAATCACTACAAAAAAATCCGGGATCAATTCATACCCCAGGGCTTGGCGGGCCTCGTCATCGCCAAAGTAAATATTGAACTGAATCAGCCAAAAATTGGCGAGCATATTGTCAAAACCAAACCCCGGCATCTCCCGCCAGAGCCGCAGTTGCGTCTGGGTCATGGCCTGCTGTTGTTGCCACAGGGGCAGGTTGTTTTGCTGCTGGGTCGTCAGCCAAGCTTGCCGCTGCATCTGCAACCCCACCGCCCCGGCAAACGCCATCAAACCAATCGCCAGATTAACCAGGGTTTTGACCATGCGCCTGCCCGTAATCCTGCCAAAAGCGCTGAAGCACCTGCTGATGCACCTGCTTCCAGGGTAACCCAGCGGCACGGGCAATGCGCGCGCAATCCTCGTACTCCGGTTGCACATTGACGAGCTGCCCCCCCTGTTCGGCCACCTTGACCGCCACCGGCCCCCAATCCGTCGGCACCGTGACCACCCGCCGGGGCAAAATCCGCCGTTCCTGCACCGACCGCCGCACCCCCAGGGTCGTGGTTTCCCGCAGGAGAATCGCCTCACACCGCTCGGCCAGTTCCGGGGAACACACCACCTGCACCAACACGCCGCTGCGCCCCTTTTTCATCAGAATTGGTTGCAGCCACACATCCAGCGCGCCCTGCGCCCGCAATTCTTCACAGGCATAAGCCAACCCCTGGGGCGACATATCATCCACCTGGGTCGCCAACACCACCACCGATTCGCGCAGCGGTTCTGCCCAGGGACGACCCACCCACAGCCGTAAGACGTTCGCCAAAGGCAATTCCGCCTGCCCTGCCCCCCACCCCACCCGCTCAAGGCGCATCGCCGGGGGATGACCAAACCCTTTTGCCAAGGTGGTGACAATCGCCGCACCGGTGGGCGTCACCAACTCCCTATCGATCCCATTGGCGTAAATCGGCACCTGCTTTTGTTGGCACAACTGCAATACGGCCGGTGTGGGAACTGCCATTAAACCATGGGCAGTCGCGACCGTTCCGCTGCCTACAGGTAAAGGAGAACAGTAGATTTGAGTGATGTTTAAGTAATGCAGGCCGATACAGGTGCCGACAATATCCACAATCGCGTCTACTGCACCCACTTCGTGAAAGGCCACCTGTTCGGGGGGAATGCCATGGACTGCGCCTTCTGCCTGCGCCAACTGGGCAAAAATGGCTTGACTCCAGGCCTGGACTTGGGGGGGCAAGGTTGCCTGCGCCAATAGGGTACGAATGTCTCCCCAATGCCGATGGTGGGGTTGGTCGCCCTGGGGGTGCACCCGCACCTGGGTTGCCCGTTGGCCTTGCCGCTGCACCGACTGCACCGTCAGTTCAAACTGCAACGCCCCTGGCAACCCCCGCAATTGCCGTTCGAGTTCCGCCACCGGCACACCCGCATCCACCAAAGCTCCCAAACACATATCCCCGGCCACACCGGTAGGGCAATCAAAATAGGCCAGGCGTTCCATCAAGGGCGTTGCAGCACCAATACCCCCATTAAACCATGGGCAATCGGGTAATGACAGGCCACCAAACCACAGGCCTGCGCCCAAGCCACCTGCTGGTCCCCGCCGGGAAAGGTTTGCAAACTCGCCCAAAGATACTCATACTCCGCCCCTAACCCCAACTGCGCCGCCACCGGCACCACCACCTGTTGCACATACCACTGCTGCCAGGCTTGCCACCAAGGGTCGGCTGGACGGTGAAAATCCAGAATTCCAGCCCGCCCCCCCGGACGCAGCACCCGCCGGATTTCTTGCAGACACCGTTGCCGGTCCGCCACATTCCTTAGCCCATAACCCATCGTCACCACATCCACACTGGCATCCGCCCAGGGCAACTGCAACACATCGCCTGCGCACCAACGAATCGGCAAATGGGCATAACGCCGCTGTGCCACCGCCAACATCTCCTCGGCAAAATCCACCCCCCACACCTGCCCAGTCGGCCCTACCCGCGCCGCCAACAGAGCAGTCAAATCCCCCGTCCCACAGCACAAATCCACCGCCACCTCCCCCGGCTGCGGGTTGACCCAGCCGACCACCATCCGTTTCCAAATGCGGTGCTGCCCCCAACTCAGCCAGTCGTTGAGGGCATCGTACTGGGAAGCAATTCGGTTAAATAGCGCACGAATGCGGTCAGGCTGCTGCAGCGGGGCGTCCCCCATGCCCCCTTAGCTTAATTCACCTTGGCGCAACGACTCTGGCAAGGGTTGCGCGCTCGGCGGTTGGGGTGGCAACATCCCCATTTGCGCCTTCAACGCCAGCAATTCCGCATCCAGATCGCTTTGTCCCTCCAGCAACTTAAATTGCTCTTCTAACCGATCCCCCGCCAGTTCCGTCGTCGCCTGCGCCTTCGCTTCCTGGGTAAGCACCTTGTCTTCCATCCGTTCAAAGGCTGCCATGGCACTGCTGGTGCCCACCTTCCCCAGCGCTTTGTTCACCTGCTCGGTGGCCTTCGCCGCCCGCAGCCGCGCCTTGAGCATATCTTTCTTGGTCTTTGCCTCGGCAATTTTCCCTTCCAGAGCCGTCATCTGCCGCCGCAAATTTTCCAACTGCACCGACTGCTGGTCCAACTGCGTCTTCAGGGAGGCCGCCGTATCCGCATAGGACTTGCGCCGGGCCAGGGCTTGCTTGGCCAGCTCCTCATCCCCCTTTTGCAAGGCCAACTGCGCCTTACGGTACCATTCCTCCGCAAGGGTCAAACTCTGGTTGTATTGCTGTTCCACCCGCTTGTGGGTCGCCATCGCCTGGGCCACCGCCTGCCGCAGTTGCACCTGGTCCTCCTGCATATCCAGCAGCGCCTGGTCCAAAATCTTTTCCGGGTCCTCGGCAGCCGCAATCGCCGCATTCAAATTGGCCCGGAACAGGCGACTTAGGCGGTCAAACAAGCCCATTGGTTTCTCCCCCACTGACCGATTGCCCCTATTATACAGCGTCGCCTGCTGCCCCACCAAGCCAGACGCCCACTGCTAATAAACAGTACCCCGCTGGGCTTCCATATCCACCGGGCGCATCAGGTACAACCGCACCAAATACCACACAATCGCCAACGCATGGGGCAGTTGCCGCAACCGCTTCCACCACAGCGGCCCCGCACCCTCCCCAATCCGCACAATCTGCAAATGGTGGGCCGCGCAGGCATCCATCAGGGCTTCAAATTGCGGATGATCCACATTCAAAATCACCGGAAACACCCGCCCTGCCGTCCAATTCGTCTTGCGGATCACCTCCAAATCATAACTGCGGGCATCCAAGCCAATCGCCGCATAAAATTTTGCCCGCTGCTGGTCATTCAAATACATCGTGGCAAACACAGATAACAGGAAGAACCGACACCATAACCGCGCCCGCCAATCATTCAAAAATTGGGGATTAGCCCGCAAAATCGCATCAAAAAAGTCCCCATGCCGGTTCTCATCCTGACACCAATTTTCAAAAAACTTGAAGATGGGATAAATCCGGTGCTCGGGATGCTTTTCCAAGTGGCGATAGATGGTAATGTACCGCCAATAGCCGATTTTCTCAGAAAGATAGGTGGCATAGAAGATGAATTTGGGTGCAAAAAAGGTGTAGCTGCGATGGCTGGTCAAAAACCCCAAATCCAAACTCAAGCCAAAATCGGCCATCGCCTTATTCAAAAACCCGGCATGCCGCGCTTCATCCCGCGACATCAAGGCAAAACATTCTGCCAAAACCGGATTTTTATCTTTCAGTTTCCGTGACAGTTCCTTATAGAGCAAAAACCCGGAAAACTCCGCCGTACAAGACCGCTCCAAAAATTCAATAAACAGGCGGCGCGTCTCCCCATCAATATGATCCCACGACCGGTTAAACTCCTCATCCCGCACAAAGTGATGGCGGTTGTAATCCGCACGGAATTCCTGCAAAATTGCCCGCAATTCCTCCTCGTTGGCCCGAATGTCCATCGCCGCCATCGCGGCAAAATCGGTGGTGTAAAAGCGAGGCGTTAAGATGGTTTCTTTCGCCGGGGCTTTGATGCCGGGGCGCAACTCTGGGAACGTCGTTTCCTGCGGCGTGGCGACCATAGGCGTTGCGATCAACCTGTGAACCTCATCTTTTGCCCAGTATGCTACGGCCTCCAGCGGCTGACCAGCGGCTGTTACATTTCTTGATAAACTGGAACTAAGCATCAAGCGACTCGATGCGGGGGAAGGCCATGCAGCGTTGGGTTTTGGTGGCGGCGGCGGTGGTTCTGGCGGTGGCCTTGTTTTTGGGGGTACGCAGCCAGCAGCAGGTGGTTTCGTTGGCGGCTTTGGCTGCCCAGTCGGTGCCTCTGGAGGAAGCGTTGGCGAATGACCGCCCGACCATGATTGAGTTTTACGCCGATTGGTGCCAGACCTGTCAACAGATGGCCAAGGATTTGCAAAACTTAAAATCTGCCTACGGGGAGCAGGTCAATTTTGTGTTGCTGAATGTGGACAATCCCCGGTGGATTCCCGAATTGTTGCAGTATGAGGTCGATGGGGTGCCCCGGTTTATTTTTCTGGACCGGGAGAATCGTTTGGTGGGGGATGCGGTAGGGCTACAGCCGCGCACGGTGCTGGATGCTAATGTGGTGGCGTTGGTGCAACACCAGCCCTTGCCGTTTGTGCGGGCAGGGCACAGTTCGCCGGTGACGCCCAAGTTCCACCCGCAACCCCAGGTGGAACCCCTGACCCACGGCACGCCGGTTTCTTAGGTATTGGCTTCGAGGGGGGCCTTGATGCCCAGATAGAGTTCCCCAATACGGGGGTCATGGAGCAGTTCGTGCCCGGGGCCGCTGTAGCATTCACGGCCATTTTCCAACACGTAGCCCCGGTGGGAAATTTTCAGGGCTTGCCGGGCATTTTGTTCAACCAATAAAACCGTGATGCCCAGGCGGTTGATTTGTTGAATATGGCGCATGACTTCTCCCACCAGTTTCGGAGACAGTGCTGCTGAGGGTTCATCCAACAGCAGTAACTCTGGTTGTGCCATCAAGGCCCGTGCCATGGCCAATAACTGCCGCTCGCCGCCGGAGAGGGTGCCTGCCCGTTGGTGATAGCGTTCGCGTAGAACGGGAAACAGTTCGGCCAATTCCTGCACCCGTTGCTGATAGGTTTTGTGGGAACTATTGCCAGCACCAATACTGAGATTTTCAGCTACGGTTAGTGAAGGGAATACATTTGCCAATTGCGGTACATAGCTCATTTTGAGTGCCACCAAGCGATGGGTGGGAATCCCCAGGGTTTCTTGCCCCCGAAATGTAATCCTTCCCCGGCGGTGGGGCAACAAATTAAAAATGGCTTTGAGTAAGGTGGATTTGCCCGCACCGTTGGGGCCAATCAGCGTCACCAATTCCCCTGGCTGGATAGCGATACTTACCCCCTGCAAAATGTCCAAGCCCGGCACATACCCGGCGTACACCTGCTCGACGACCAGTAGGGGTTGGCTCATGCCCGCAATCCTCGCATCCAGTTCCTATCCTACTCGATGGTTCTGATCCAATGGGCGCGATGGGTTCCCAGAGTTGATATGGTAAAAAGGGGGAGGGGGTGGTTAGCTCAGCGGTAGAGCGCCTGCCTTACAAGCAGGATGACACTGGTTCGATTCCGGTACCACCCATGCAAACAAGCCGAATACATTGACGCCACAATCCCTACTTTGCCTGTTGGTACCCCAAGTCTAGGGATGGCATTGCCCTATTTGACGGGAATTGGAGAACGGGTTAATCAATCAAACAGAGTCTAAAGGTTCTGAAGGCGGGTGTGATGCTCGTCAATCCACGCTACAGTGACCAAACCTGCCATAAGTGCCTGCCCATTCATCCCAAGCCAAAGCGGTCTTATCAGGTAGGCCATCCGTGGTTGGCTTGCCAGCGAGCCTTAGGCTTGAAGCCCCCAACTTGAGGCGTTATGCGATTCTCTCAGTGCAGCCAAGTCGTGAGAATGGTTATATGAACGAGGATTTTGGCCTATTTGTGGGTACGCGCCCTGGAGGACTCGAACCCCCGACATCCGGTTTTGGAGACCGACGTTCTACCAACTGAACTAAGGACGCTTGCTCACACATCTCTATTATCATATCACTGCGGCTGAGGGGGATATTCGGTTTTTCCCAAGGTGGCCGCCTGCCCTCACCCCCCATTGGTAGCCACCGGGTTGGTTGCCGGTCTGCTAATTCAGGCTGATTGTTTTTTTGGCCGACATCGGGGCAAGAACCGCCAACCACCTGCACGCTGGTCGCTGGTGCCGTTACAATAGGGGCTTAACGTTGGCAGGATTGGTGCGGCAATGACTCCAGAACCTCATTCACCCCTAACGCTGGGTATTTTGGGCTATGGCGGGTTGGGGCAGGCGATGGCCCGCTTGGTGGCGCGGCGGCAGCAGGTACGCTGGGTGGCAGTGGCGGACCGCAAAGGGTATGCCCTGCGTCCTGACGGTTTGGACCCGCTGGTGTGTCAACGGGTGTACCAGGAACGGGGGTCGGTGGGGTATCTGGAACCGGGGGGGGTGGTCACGGAAACCAGCCTGGCGGAATTGATGGCGCAGCCGGGGGTGAAGGCCTATTTCCTGGCGCTGCCGAATCTGCCCAATACCTTTATCGCCGACCTGGTGCAGCAATTTCTGGCGCAGGGGTGGCGGGGGGTGTTGGTGGATGCCCTCAAACGCACCAGCGCGGTGGAACAACTGCTGGCCTTGCGGGCGGCTCTGGCGGCAGGGGGAATCACCTACATCACAGGGTGTGGGGCAACGCCTGGGTTGCTCACGGCGGCAGCGGCGCTGGCAGCGCACAGTTTTGAGGAAATTCTCCAGGTGAAGATCACCTTTGGGGTGGGGATTGCCAATTGGGAAGCCTACCGGGCGACGATTCGAGAAGATATTGCCCATTTGCCCGGTTATGACGTGGCCAAAGCCCAGGCGATGACCGATGCGGAAATTGCCGCGCTCTTGGAGCGCACCGACGGTAAGTTGTTCCTGGAAAATATGGAACACGCCGACGATGTGATTCTGGAATGGGCCGGGATTTGTCCCAGGGAACGGGTAACGGTAGGCGGAGTGGTGGATACCCGCAATCCCCGCAAACCCCTGAGTACGAATGTGCAAATCACAGGGCGCACGTTTGAGGGCCGCGTGTCCACCCACACCTTGACCCTGGGGGATGAAACCAGCATGGCAGCCAATGTCTGTGGCCCGGCCTTGGGCTATCTCCAGGCGGGTTGGCACCTGCATCAACAGGGCCACTATGGGCTGTTTACCTGCGCGGATGTGATGCCCCGCTGGGTGCGATAGACGGCTTAGCTTTTTTTGCGGCGGCTGGTGGTTTTTTTGCGGGCGGTTTGGCTTCGGGCAGCCAACCATGCCACCGCCTGTTCGAGGGTCACGGTTTCGGGGGTCACGCCTTCGGGTAGGGGGGCATTCACCTTGCCGTGTTTGACGTAGTAACCGTAGGGGCCTTGACACAGGTGCACTGGCTCCTGGTCTTCAGGATGGTTGCCCAATTCCCGCAAGGCGGTACTGCGGCTGCGGCCACGGGTACTTTTGGGTTGGGCTAGCAGTTCCAAGGCCCGCTCCAGGGTCAGGGTCAACACGTCGTCTTCCGGCTTGAGGGAACGAAATTCTTGCCCGGCTTTCCCCCGGTCGTGCACCACGTAGGGGCCAAACCGTCCCAGTCCCACCTTCACCTGACCACCGTCGGGGTGGGTTCCCAGGGTGCGGGGCAAGGCCAACAGCCCCACCGCCATTTCCAAAGTGACCTGCTCCGGGGTAATGCCCTTGGGCAGGGAGGCCCGCTTGGGTTTTTTGTTGGTGGCAGTGGCTTCGCCCAACTGCACGTAGGGGCCGTAGGCGCCGGTGAGGACAAAAATCGGTTCGCCGGTTTCAGGATGCACCCCCAATTTGATAGGGCCAGCGGTTTTCTGGCGCAGCAGTTCTTCGAGCACCTGGGGGGTGAGTTCCCCAGGGGTCAAGTCCTTGGGTAGGGAGACCGTGACCACCTCGCCATTTTGGGGAATTTCTACGTAGGGGCCGTAGCGGGTGCTGAGGTGGACCTTGGCCTCCCCTAACCCCTCCAGTTCCAGGGTGCGGGCAGCAGTGGGGTCAATGGCTGCCGCCTGGGCTTTCACCTGGTTGGCTAAGCCCTGTTCCCCCAAATAAAACTCCTGCAGGTAGGGCAACCAGTCCACCGAGCCTGCGGCGATGTGGTCTAGGGTTTCCTCCATCTGGGCGGTAAATCCCGTATCCACCAGGTGGGGGAAATTTTGCTCCAGGAGGGCGGTGACCGCAAACGCCGTAAATGTGGGCACCAGGGCATTGCCTTCCAGTTGGGCATACCCCCTGTCTTGGATGGTGCCGATGATGGTGGCATAGGTGCTGGGACGCCCAATTCCCTCGCTTTCGAGGGTTTTGACCAGGGAGGCTTCTGTATAGCGCTCAGGCGGCTGGGTTTCGTGGCGCAGGGCTTCCAGGTGGAGGCATTCGAGCGTGTCCCCCACCGCCAAGGGAGGTAGAGGGATTTCCTGGTCCTCTAGGGCCGCCTGCGGGTCGTCCGAACCTTCCACATAGGCGCGGAAAAAGCCGGGGAAATCAATGCGTTTGCCAGTGGTGCGAAATTCTGCTTCCCCCGCCTGCAGGATGACCGTCAGGTGGGTCAACCGGGCTTCCGCCATCTGGGTGGCGATGGTGCGTTTCCAGATCAGGTCGTACAGGGCCAATTCCCGCCCGGTTAAACCCGTTTCTTGCGGGGTGCGAAAGGTACTGCCTGCCGGCCGGATGGCTTCGTGGGCTTCCTGGGCGCCCTTGCTCTGGGTGGCATATTGGCGGGGACGGGGGCTGAGGTAGTCAGAACCGTACATTTGCGCAACGCAGGCGCGGGCCGCATCGATTGCCTGTTGGGACAGATGCACCGAGTCCGTCCGCATATAGGTAATGTAGCCCTGTTCGTACAAATTCTGGGCAATCCGCATGGTTTCCCGCGTCGAAAGCCGCAATTTCCGGTTGGCTTCCTGCTGCAGGGTAGAGGTGGTAAAGGGGGGAGCGGGTTTGCGTTGGACTTGCCGGGCTTCCAGGTTCTGCACCCGCCAAGTTTCCCCTTGCAGTTGTTGGCACAGGGCTACCGCTTCCGCCTGGGTGAGCCGCCGTACCTGCCGACCCGGTATCAGTTCACCCGTCTGGGGGTCAAAATCCTGACCCGTTGCCAGTTTCACCCCTCCTAGCGCCACCAACCGCGCCTCAAAGGGGAGGTGGTGCGCCAGCAATTGCGCCTTCAGGTCCCAGTATTCTGCTGCCCGGAAGGCCAGCCGTTGCCGTTCCCGCTCCACCAGCAGCCGCACCGCCACCGACTGCACCCGGCCCGCCGACAGCCCCGGCCCGACTTTTTGCCACAGCAGCGGCGAGAGGGTATAACCCACCAACCGGTCGAGAATGCGGCGGGTTTCCTGCGCCCGTACCAACCCCTCGTCCAACTGGCGGCAGTTTTGCAGGGCCGCTTGGATGGCCTCCTGGGTGATTTCGTGGAATACCATCCGTTTCACGGGCACCTGGGGTTGCAACAGTTGGGTCAAATGCCAGCTAATGCTTTCTCCTTCCCGGTCCTCGTCCGTCGCCAGAATCAGTTCTTTGGCCTCTTTCAAAGCCGCCTTGAGGTGATTGACCACCTTTTTTTTGTCAGCGGGCACGATATACAGCGGTTCAAACCCCTGGTGCACATTCACCCCCAGGGTAGCCCAGTCCAGGGACTTAAATTCCGGGGGAATATCACTGGCCGATTGGGGCAAATCCCGCACATGGCCCATCGAGGCTTCCACGCGGTAGTTGTCCGGCAAGTACTGGCGAATGGTGCGCGCTTTCGTGGGGGATTCCACGATCACCAGAGTCGGTTGGCTATCGGCGGACGCCGCAGCCGCATCACGAGAGGAACGAGGCATAGCGCAAAAATTCACCTAGCATGAGATGCAGAGAGCCTATCCCTTAAGGACAGGTTGATGAGGGGTTCTTCTTCTTGGGATAACAAAGTTGGGGGGGAGGCGACAAGTCACACGACGGGTCAGGTGGGGTCACGGCCAAACTGCCCATGAGTGTTGCTTACCCCCACCGGCATCAGTTCGAGATTTTGAACCCTTTCCTGGGGCGTCGGGCAGGGATAGAGTTTTGGGTTTGTGCCGCCCAATTCTGGCAAGCCACAAGCGCCTGTTCTCAGAGAAGAAATTTGCGTTTAGTAAACATTACGGTACGCACCGGAGAATAAATCTCTAAATCTCTCAGTCAGAAGTGTTGCATCTTAAGATTTTGCAGGTTTGTGCCAAAATGCACATCTAACGACACAAAGCATTGTTATAGCTAGGTAGGTTAAGGTTGTCGCCTGAAGATTCATGGCTACGCCATTGTGGGGCTATGCTCAGCGACCCATATCATGTCAACCTTTGCATGCTTAGCTATATTTCGGAACTGAATTCTCATTTATAAAAAAATTTCTCATGAAGCATTTTGCCTGATGCGAATTAATGAACTTTTGTTACAGAGTTCCACATTATTGTCTTTGTATCTCGCCAACAAACTGATAAAAATTTTGGGGCGGCATATCCTTTATGGTAGGAATAGTTCTCGGTTCTGCGTCTTTGATGTTACGTCTGTTAACTGTTGGCGATCTCGCTGCCGTTGTGGCCCTGGATCAAGCCGCTTTGGGGGGTTGGTGGTCGGCGCAGCAGTACGCTGAAGAACTGGCCAAGGCCAGCACCCTATTTGTGGGTTTCTCCCAAGCGTCACACCTGCTGAGCATGGCCGCCGCCTGGCTCATTTGTGATGAAGCGCATATCGTGGTTTTGGCAGTTCATCCCCAACACCGACGCCAAGGATTAGGGCGGCGAACCCTCCATTATTTACTGCACCAATTGCCCCCCAGCATTCGTCATGCCACTTTGGAAGTGCGCGCCCAAAACACAATTGCCCTGCATCTCTATCAATCCCTGGGATTTCAAATTTTGGGACGCCGTCGCCACTACTATCAACAGCCGGATGATGACGCGTTGATCCTCTGGCTACGGGATGTGCAGGCCCAGACCCCACCATGGTCGGAGCGCAATTCCTGCGCCGGTGACTCTCATCCCAAAGCAGTGTAAAGATGTTCAATGCTTTGCCCCATCAGACATAGACGGCAAAGATGCCTTTACGATCCTTCTCTATAGCCGAAAATGGCTGGATATAGTCATTTTTATTGAAAATGCAACATTTTATGAGAGGAGGGTGTAAGATGGGGAGGAAGGTGAGAATCAAGGAGGAGAATCAGAATGTGTTACAGTCTGGATTTACGGAAGAAGGTGATAAGTTTCATTGAGAACGGG
>NZ_JBRCEP010000020.1:0-5644 GCF_053491055.1 Gloeomargarita sp. | reverse complement strand
CGTAGGCAATGGTTGTGTCAGCGACTTCGATAATCCAGTAAATATCTGGGGGTGTGGGATGTCCTGCCAGGTAAAAATCATCCCGCCAGCGCACAATGGCTACATCCGGCTGCGGCTCCGAATCTGCCAGGGTAATGGGGTTTTGGATGCGACATCTGGCTTTTTGACCCAAACGCCCAAGTAATAGATAAACAAGGCGGTCAACCCCGGCAGCGTGACGGTGGTTAATGGGCGACATGGTGACCAGTTCTCCGTGAATCAATTCCAACCGGTCATCTGGGGCAAAAATGCCAGCCTCAATCATCCGGTGATATTGCGCGACGGTGAACCGGTGGCGAATCATTTCACAGGTGGACATCAATTGACTCCTTGGGGTTATCGCTAAATAGACACCAACCAGCACTTAGAAATTGCTCTGGCCATATCAGAGCAGTTCCTGTGAATTAATTAGCAAAGCCCTTAGATACCCCCCTCCCCCTGCTTCCAGGGTACCCCCTTTCTCCCTGTTTTCATAAGTATCGGCGGTATCAGCCAAGCGGGTAACGCGATTCGAACGCGCGACATCAACCTTGGCAAGGTTGCGCTCTACCACTGAGCTATACCCGCATCAACCCTAGATTTTTATTCTAACCGTTTGCAACCCCATGTCAAGGGCAAGATTCGGGCAAATCGGCAACACGTGGCAAAGAAGGGGCATAGGGGGAACGCAAAGAACGCACCTGCCGCATGAGACTTGCCATTTCCAGGGCATTCATCGCGTATTCCCAGCCTTTATTGCTTTTGACGCCCGCGCGCTCAATCGCCTGCTGTAAGTTATCTGTGGTGAGAATGCCAAACACGACCGGCACACCGGTTTGCAACCCAATAGCAGCAATGCCTTTGGCAACCTCGGCGGCCACATAGTCAAAGTGGGGGGTTTCGCCGCGGATGACCGCGCCCAGACAAATCAAGGCATCGTAGCGCTGGCTTTGGGCTAATTGATGGGCTACCACCGGAATTTCAAAACTCCCTGGCACCCAAAAATAATCCACCTGCCTGTCCACATCCACCCCGTGCCGTTTCAGGGCATCCCGACAGCCATCGAGCAATTTGCCCACAATTAAGTCATTGAACCGACTGATAACAATGCCCAGCCGGAACCCCTCAACGTTGGTAAAACTGCCCTCAAAAACCGCCATCACACGACCAGAATATCCATCAGGCCAACGGCAAAGACCAACAACATCCAGACCCCCGCTCCCAAGTAGATGAGGCGTTGATACCGCTGCCATTCGCCTGGGGTGGCCAGCACCACCGGTACGGCCACCACCATGATAAACGACAAGACCACCAAAGCTAAGACCAACAACTGAAAGACAAGGGTCATGATTTTTGCTCCCAACACAGCCCATCTATCAGGCTATCAAAAAGTGCGTCCCCTGCAACCCAAACCTCCCCAGCCTGAACAAACGATATTACAATGCTCAATAATTCGTTCATCAGGTGCGTCATGACCGTTTCCCCCGCCTTTTGTCAGGGTATTGACTATTTCGGTGGCCCTTGGCGTCTGTGGTCGGAGTATGCCCACGCAGCCGCTGTCAACCCCCAAACGGGGCGGATTGAAGACCCCCACGACCCCAAAGCCGTGTACCAGACCCTGCTGGCTGCCGACGCCCTGCGTTATTTGGTGGTGCAAATGACCGCCAGCAAGGCTTCGGGACATCCGGGGGGTTTTGCCAGTTGTGCCGAGGCAATGGCAGCTTTGGTCATGTTGGGTTACAAAAATATCCCCACTGAAGTTGGTCACCACGCGCCGGGATTTTATAGCCTGCTGTTTCTCGACGGTTCCCTCGAAAAGATGGGAATTACGACGGTTGCCCAGATGCGGGAGCGGTTTCGGGAACTGCATGGGTTGTTGGGGCATCTGTCGGGGGCGATTCCGGGGGTGTTGTCTCCGGCAGGGCCGTTAGGACAAGGGCAGCATTTTGCCATGGCAGCCGCCTATCTGTATCCGGGGGTGCTTTTCCCGGTGACGATTGGGGACGGGGGGCTGGGAGAACCCTACGTGCTCAGCAGTTTTCACCATTTCCATACGGCGTTTCCCCAGGTGACGAATTTCCTGCCGGTGCTGGTCTGGAATGGCTATAGCCAAGAGCATCACAGTATGGTGGCGACCCTGGATAACGCCCAGATGGAACGGCTCTGGCGCGCCCATGGTTTTACGGAAGTGATTGTGGTGGATGCCAAAGCCTTTGACGACCAGGGACAATCGGGGGATTACGTTGATAGTACGTTGTTTAGCTTGGAACAGCGGCTGAAATTTACCGAGGCGGTTCTTGCGGGGTTGGACCGGGCGGCAAAAAGTGCCTTGGGTGGCAATTTAACCGTCTTTATTCTCAAGCAATTAAAGGGGGCAGGGGTACATGCTCGGGGTGCCAAATCCCACAATTTGTACGCCCAACACACCTTAGACCATCCTGACATTGTCCAGGCGTTGCAACAGCGGGCCTTGCCTGCGGAAGCTTGGGTGCTGGTGCGGGAGAATTTCCAACGTGCAGGGGGCGGGGCAGCGGCGCAGGTGGCGGTGACGGAATCGGTGCGGGCCTTGCCGCCACTCCCCCAATTTACCCCTCAGGTATTTCCGGTGGGGGATAAGCAGGTAGCGACGACGGCGGTGGGCCATCTGGTGGTGCAATTGGGCCAAAGCGACCCCAAGTTTTTGGTGACCAATGCGGATGGCAACGAGGCTTCCGGGATGGCCAACGTCAACCAGGGCTTGAGAATTATTCACCCCACCGCAGATACCTTGTACAACCAATCGCCCCAGGGACAGGTGTATGAACCCTTAAGCGAGGATGCCTGTGCGGGGCTGGCGGCGGCGGTGTGTCTGTTGGGCGGACGTTCCCTGTGGTGTTCTTACGAATCGTTTGCCATTAATGGCTTGCCCATTTGGCAGACGGTGACGCAGGCGATGGCGGAATTGCGGCGACCGACGCCTTCGACGATTGCCCTGTTTACGGCGGGGGCGTTGGAGCAGGGGCGCAACGGGTGGACGCACCAACGCCCGGAGATTGAAGCCTATTACATGGCCTTGATGCACAACGGCAATGTCTATCCCCTGTTTCCGCCAGATGCCAATTGCGCCCAGGCGGCCTATCTCTGGGCGGTGCAGACCTTTAACAAAGGGATTGCCATTTTTGCCAGCAAAACGCCGTTGCCGGTGCGGACGACCTGGGAACAGGCGCAAGCGGGGGTGGAGCAGGGGGCGATTGTGTTGCAGGAAACGCCTGGGGAACGGCTGGTGGTGTTGGCGGTGGTGGGGGATATGATTCTCTTGCCGGTGTTTGCGGCGGCAGCGCAATTGCAGGCGCAGGGGATTGGCACCCGCATTGTCAGTATGGTGAATTTGCGGCGGCTGTGTCGCGCCCAGGATGTGGCTTGGGCCAGTTGTGCGGAGCCGGATGGGCAGTTTATGGATGATGAGACGTTTGCGCGGCTGTTTCATGGGGATGCGTTGTTGGGGATTACAGGCGGGCCGGTGAGTACCCTAGAACCCCTGATGGTTCGTTCGCAGGTGGCGCGGCGGGAAATGCTGGGCTGGCAGCGGGGGGAAACGACGGCTACGCCGGGGGTATTGATGGAATACAATGGGCTGAGTGGGGAGCGTATTGCGCAGCGGGCCTTGGCTTTGTTGGGGTAGGGCATCCAAGGGGTGATGTCAATAGCTGTGGCAATGGCAAATCTATCGGACTTTGCGGTAGGCAACGTGCGTGATGAGAAATTTCATGATGAGAATTTTTTTGCGTTGTAAGGATACATTTCCAAAAATATGGCTTTGCCATGCAAGTTATCTGCATGATTGACTGAGGGGAAGTGGCATTTCACCTGTATCCCATACGGATGAAAACTTGGCTTTTGAATCATCAAGCTTGCCATAGAGGTCTCGCAGGGAGATATTGGCGAACGCGAGACTGTCGCGCCAAACTGTCTCAATTTCTTTGCAAAGACTCTAAAGGAAACCGATAAATTTGGCATTCAGGGCGCCGGGATGGGCTGCCGGGTAGCCTGTAGCGAGAACCGTATTTCCCTGGCGGCCCGGTTCGGCGGGCAAACCAGGGTGGGGGACGGCGTGATCGGCTTCTATGGGCAAAATCCCCTGCTTTGTGTATAGTACAGGCAGGCGCCATTGCGGTAGTTAAACATCGTTGTCAGCAAGGGTTCCCAAACGACGAAAACCAATGGTCAGTCTGGGGATTCGTCGCTAAGCAGTGCCGTTTTGGGGAGTTGTGTATGTCCCGTTATACCGGTTCTTTTCTCCTAGAAGTGCAAGCGGACAATCCCCTGTCCCTCTTGGCGGAGGCGTTGCGGGGGTGTGAGTTGCATGTGGTTTATCGTTCGGACGATTATTTAATGGCGCGGGAGGTGCCCGGCGCGGTGCCCCCGTCCCGGTTTCACCGCTTGGTAACGGCGGAACTTTTGCTGGAACGGTATCCCAATCGGCAGGTGCGGGTGCAAGTGGTGGCGAAAAATGAGGAACTGTCGCTCCACCAGCCCAACCATTGTCAGCAGGTGTTTGAGAAAATTCGGCGGGCAATCAGCAACAGTCACCATTGGGCCTTGCTGGAGTTGGCCGCTTCCTAGGGCGGGTGTCGCTGGGGAACCGGTTCTGCCATCATAGGAACCAGAGTGCCAGCGATTGCCGTGCGGTTACAGCAGGTCATCATCACCTACAAGGCCAATGACCCAGAGAGTAAGCGCTGGGCTATCCGCTGTGAGCAGGAATTGACCGCCCGGGGTGTGCGGGTGTTGATGGGGCCGAGTGGGCCGAAGGACAATCCCTACCCGGTGTTTTTGGCTTCGGCCAATCGCGGGATTGACTTGGCCATTGTGCTGGGTGGCGATGGGACGGCTTTGGGGGCAGCACGGCATCTGGCGGCAGAGGGCGTTCCCCTGTTGGCGGTCAACATCGGCGGGCGGTTGGGGTTTCTCACGGAACCGGCCGAAGTTTTGCACGATACCCAGGCGGTCTGGGAGCGGCTGGAGCAGGACCGCTATGCGGTGCAAAAACGGATGATGGTGCAGGCGCAACTGTTTCAGGGCAATCAGCGACCGGGGGAACCCAGCAGTGAGGTGTTTTGGGCGTTGAATGAAATGGCGGTAAAACCGGCCAGTGTGGAACGGCTGCCCACCTGTGTTTTGGAAATCGAAGTGGACGGGGAAGTGATTGACCAGTACCAAGGAGACGGGTTAATCGTCTCAACCCCCACAGGTTCTACGTCCTATACCCTGTCAGCAGGCGGGGCGATCTTGCACCCAGGCATGGAAGCTATTTCTGTCGTGCCCATCTGTCCTTTGAGTTTGTCCAGCCGTCCCTTGATTTTGCCCCCGGCGTTTGTGGTCAGCATTTGGCCGTTGCAAGACCAGGAGTTGCGCACCAAATTGTGGATGGATGGGGTTTTGGCAACCAGCATTTGGCCAGGGCAGCGGGTGGATGTGCGCCGGGCGCAAAAGGATGCCCAATTCATCATCCTGCAGGAAAATTATTCGTACTACCGCACCCTGCGGGAAAAGTTGCAGTGGGCGGGGGCGTTGGTGCCTTATCCCCGCAACCATCGGGTCTGGTCGTAATCCGATTCACTTTTACGCCCAAGCCCTGTAAGCGATT
>NZ_JBRCEP010000019.1:0-41192 GCF_053491055.1 Gloeomargarita sp. | reverse complement strand
ACAGCTAGAGGACAAAGCCAAGCTCTATAGCTGTCAATTGGTTGTAGTGGATAGGTTCTATCCGTCCAGCCAATTGTGTTCTTGCTGTGGTCATCAACAAAAAATACCGCTGAACCAAAGGGTGTTTCGCTGCCAAAGTTGCGGTTTAGAAGGGATAGACCGCGACTTGAATGCCTCCCTCAACCTGGTGAAGTGGTATCAAACTACCCTGAGCTCCAGGGGAAGTCACGCCTGTGGAGATTCCTCTGCCGGGGTTGGTTCGCCGACTAGGCATGAATCGTTGAAGCAGGAAGGAAGCAACAAGTTGAACGAAAGTCCGCTTTTGTTCAGCGTTGTGTAAGTCTTTCGGAGCGGATGGCGTACCTTTCGTACTTTGTGCGAGGCGAAGGGTGAAAAGTTCCAGCGGGAAATTCGCATTCTCGACAGATGGGAAGCCACAAGCCAGCACTGCTCTAAGTGTGGTTGGCATTGGGGCAAACTTGACCTATCCACCCGGGTGGTAGTTTCTGATGGTTGTGGTGCAGTACATTGCAGGGACGAAAACGCCGCCAAATGTATAGAGCAAGTCGGGATGGGGCATCGCCCGACTCTAAAACGGACGGGGAGATCGAGTAAGACCTCTGGGTTGCAAGACTCGGTGGCATCGGTCGCTGAACCGTCAAGAATCCCTGCCCTAAAGGGCAGGGAGTATGTCAACCACCTTCTGTTCCAGATTGCCCAGACGGGGGCCACTCCTGTTCAACCACAAAACCACCGTCTCCAGAGTGGCCGCCAATGTTTCTCGCCTCATTGGGGAGTTGGATGGCCTATCCGCCACCCTGGTGATGGACTTTTCAATTTTTAATTAATTTTTAATTTGAGTACTACGCCCACCCTGACTGAGAACCTTAATCCCGTAAATCCCGTACCTGTTTCCGGCGCACTTGTGCAGGAATCGCCACCGGCGGTTTTTCCAGGGTAATGCGTAACACCCGGCTGGGATCATGCAGGGTGGCGCTTGTCGGGGTTGGCGTTGATTGCTGAGCAAATTCGGGGCTTGGGGTGCGCCACAGCCAGCCGGACACAACCCCACCGACCAGGGCAGAAGCTGCCACGACAAGACCACTCCAGACCAACCGTTTGCGGGCACGTTGGGTTATTTTGGTAATCACGCCGTTGACCACCTGGTCTGCCGCCATCCCCGTGTTGGGAACAGGCAATCTTTGGCAAAGTTCGTGCAGGTTGACCAGTTGCCGGTAAAGCCGCTGGGTTTCTGGGTCGGTTGCCAGCCAGTGTTCCACCAAGGCGCGTTCTTCAGGGCTGGCCTCGCCGTCGAGGTAGGCACTCAGCAATTCAAAGCGGTCTGGAGACTCACGACGGGTAATCAGCATGGGAGGAAGCGGTCGTTCCGCTACTAATATGGCACAAAACTAGGGGTCCAGGTAGGGTTTTAGCGCCATCTGGAGGCGGGCGCGGGCGCGGGCAATCCGGGATTTTACCGTTCCCAGAGAGGCCCCTGTAATCTCGGCAATTTCCTCGTAGGCCAGACCCTCTAATTCCCGCAGGATGATGGTCGTGCGAAACGCCTCCGGCAGCTCGGCAATGGCCCGCTGCAACCGGTCATAAAATTCCTGGGTGGCCAGGTCCTCATGAGGGCCAGGTGCATCGCAGGGGATGTCCCACTCCATTTCCGTATGGCCCATCTGCCGGGGTGCATCCAGGGAAACCGCAGGCTGGTGGCGTTTGCGCCGCCGCAGCTCATCGTAAAACAGGTTGGTGGCAATTCGGCTTAACCAACTCCTAAACTTACTGGGGTCTTGGAGTCGCTTAATATGACGGTAGGCTCGCACCCAGACTTCCTGGACCAGGTCGGCCCGGTCATTCCAGTCCGCCGCCAAATGGTACAAAATCCGCTCCACATGGGCTTGATGGCGACGTACCAGTTCCGTAAAGGCAGCGCGGTCGGGCTGAAACCCCTGTTGGCAACGGCAGACCAGCTCTTCGGTTGACAGTTTGCCCACGGGCACGGGCGGCACCTCGGTAGGAGACCAGGATACGGACAACGTTGGATGCATGGGTTGAGCCTTATCGTTCCACTGCTGCACGTTGAGACGCTATGACTTGGCCCAAGTTCCTGCAATTACTCCCTATCTTAATCCTGACTGCCGCTCCCTTTGGTTGCGGCCTGCGCCCCAAGGTGGCTCCTTTGCCCCAGGACCCCGCCATCCAGGCATACTTCAACCAATCGGAGGCCGCCATCTACCAGGACCCCTACCGCAAAAACATCGGCCCGCGCTACGGGGACAATTTCGAGGCCATTATTCTGCAGGAAATTGCCAAGGCCACCCGCTCGATTGACGTGGCGGTGCAGGAAATCCGTTTGCCCCTGGTAGCCAAAGCTTTAGTGGATAAACATCAGGCCGGCGTGCGGGTGCGGGTCATTTTAGAAAATAGTTACAACGTGGCCTTAAGCCAACTGACGGATGCCCAAGTGGACGAATTAAATCCCCACAGCCGCAGTCGTTATGAAGAAGTGGTGAAGTTAATTGATACGAATGGGGACGGCAAACTCAGCCAGGATGAAATTAACAATGGGGATGCCATTATCATCATGCAAAAGGGTAATTTGCCCCTGATTGATGACACAGCAGATGGCTCCAAAGGTAGCGGCTTGATGCACCACAAATTTATGATTTTTGATGACCGCAAGGTGTTGGTCACTTCAGCAAATTTTACCACCAGCGATATGCACGGGGATTTTGGTTCCCCCGAAAGTCGCGGCAATCCCAATTCCCTGCTGTTGATAGATAGCCCGGAAGTGGCTCGCATTTTTGGGGAGGAATTCACTATCATGTGGGGGGATGGGCCAGGGGGCGCTACCGATAGTAAATTCGGCATTCAAAAACCCCTGCGGGAACCCCAAACGGTGACGGTGGGGACGGGCACGGTGACGGTTAAATTTTCTCCGGCCCGCCGTCGTCAGTGGAACCAAAGCACCAATGCCCTGATTGCTGAGACTTTGAGCCAAGCCCAAAGTAAAGTTGATCTGGCTCTGTTTGTGTTTTCGGAACAAAAATTGGTGGATGCGCTAGAGCCGCTGCACAATAGGGGGGTCAAAATTCGGGCGCTAATTGAACCCGATTTTGCATTCAAATACTACAATGAATCGCTAGATATGTGGGGCATTGCTCTACCCCGCAAAGGGACGTGTAAGTATGAGCCGGACAATGCACCCTGGGCAAATCCGGTGCGGGAGGTGGGCGTGCCTAAATTACCCAAAGGGGACCGGTTGCACCATAAATTTGGCCTGATTGATAACTACGTGGTGATTGTGGGTTCTCACAACTGGACACCGGCAGGAAATCACAACAACGATGAGACGTTATTGGTGATTAAAAATGCTACGGTGGCAGCACATTTTGACCGGGAATTTAATCGTTTGATGCAGAAGGCGGAATGGGGACCGCCGGGGTGGTTGCTCAAGGCGGTCAAAGAGGCGGATCAGGAATGCGCTACCGGTTCCCGCGGTTAGGCCCACTTTCGCCCAGAACTTGCCTTGTTGTTGCGCACAATCTGATAAAACAAGGTAGCGTTTCTGTGGGAGGAGTGGGGGTGAGCATGCGTTGGTACTGGGGCCTCGGAATTGGGTGCGGGTGGCTCGTGCTGGGAATCCTGCCGGGGTGGAGCCAACCCAAGCGCACCGTGCAAACCATTTCCTTGCGCCGTCTGGGCTATACCCGCCCGGTGATTCTGCGGGGTACCAATCCCGAATTTGGGGTGAGCCTACCGCTATTTATCGTCAGTAGGAATTTGGATACCAGGCAGAGTTTTGTGCAGTTGGAACTGGCTCCCTCACCAGCGTTGAAACCCAACTCCACGGTGCGGATTTCCTTGAATGGTCGTCCGGTGCGGGTGCTGCAAGTAAGAGATTTATTGCCGCAAAAAAGTGTGAGAATTCCGCTGCAATTGCCGCCGCCGGGAGAGCGGTTTATCTTTGTAGGATTGGAGAGTTTTTTGCGCATCTCTGAGGATTTTTGTGAGGATGTGGCTTCGGGAAATTTGTTTGTGACGGTGGGGGAAAATAGTTTTTTCCGGCTGGTGCAAACGGAGACGGATACGCTGGTCCATTATTGGTTTCGCCCGACGTATGAGCGGGTGGTGCTGGCTGTGCCGGAACAGATGGATGCCGTTGCCACGCAAGCGGCATTGTGGCTGTTTAGTGTGTTGAGCTACTGGTTTCGGGACTCGCGGGTGCCGATTGTTTGGTATCGGGGCAACGTGGCAGCCCTCAAGTTGGACCCCAGCACGGAAGGGGTGGTGGTGTTACATCAGCAGGAACAAGCGCCCCATATCCAGCGGCAGGGGCACATCCTGCGGGTGCGAGCGCAACCTCAGGTGGTACAGGCGTTGGCCCAGGCAGAACCGGCGTTTATGGCTCCGGGGCTGGAAATTCTTAGCGCTGACCCGGTAGAACCCCAGCGCCTGCGCAATCGGCGGTTATTTAGCGAATTGGGCTGGAATGAGACGGCAAAAACGGGTTTGGGTAGCCAGAGTTTCCGGCTGACGTTCGATTTGGCGCAATTGGGTGGCCGTCCCCAGGATTTGTCAGTATCCCTGAAGGCTCGCTTTACCCAAATGAGCAGCAACGATAAGGGGGCGATGAGTATGCAGGTTTTTTTTAATGGCACCTTTATCAACAGTTTCAACGTGGGCACGCAAACGCAACTTGATACCACGCTGGTTTTGCCCGCTGCCCGTCTCCAGCGCGTCAATAACCTGGATGTGGTGTTTACGGTGGCCGAACAAGGGTATTGCCGTTTTCCGCGGCCAGTGACCGTGCAGGTGTTGGGCAGTTCCTACCTGGATTGGAACGGGTACCAACCGCCCCAGGGCAATTTCAACGATGTACCTCAGAATTTTTTGGGACCGGGGCAGGTGGTGGTGGATGTAGAAAATCCGGCGTTGGTGGCGGGAACGGCGCAGGTGTTGGGGATGCTCAGCCGCAGTGGCAGGCGACCTTTATTGCCAGAACTCCTACCGGCTCGCGAAGTGAACAATTGGGGAAATTTGCCCCGGCGTCCCCAGTGGCGGTTGTTGGCGACCAGCCCGGCGGTCCGCCTCAATAGCCCGATTCGGTTGGGGCAGGCGTTTGTAATTCTCAACCCCATCAACCAAAACGTGTTGCTCCAAGCCCAACCCAACGCTAGTATTGGGGTGTTGCAGGCGTTTTTCCATCAGGGCGTTCCCACCCTCTGGCTGTCCTGGTGGGGGGATCAACCCCAGGTGGTTGACCAAACAGGGGCAATTTTGGCCGACCCGGTGGCGGGTTTGGTGAATCAACTGCAGGGGAATGTGGCGACCGTCACACCCCAAGGCAGTTTTGAGGTGTGGGACCTAAGCGGCCAAACCTTGCAGGTGCGCTATCCCGATGAGCTAAATTGGTGGTTACTGCTGCGCCGCTATCGCTGGGTGGTCTTGGGATTCTTGATCGTCCTTGGCGGTATCATTGCCTGGCGACTGTACCGTCGGCTAGGGCGTCCAGCGCAACCCCCTACTCCTCCTGCTCGCTAACATCGTGTTTTCCCTCGACCCAAATTTGCTGGTGCAAAAGGGTTATCTCACCCCTGACCAACTGGCGCAAGTCCGTTCCTACCCACAGCAAAAGGGGTGCAGTTTGGGGGTGGCTCTCAAAGAATTAGGCATCATGCCCGAAAATCAGTATGTTACCGTACTGTCCCAGGTTCTGCAGGTGGAACTCCTGAAACATTGGTTGGCGCGACGAGAACACCGGCTGGATTTGGGAATTGCCCAGATTCGTCCCCCCGCCTACTGGAGTCAGGCCGAAGTGTTCCCCTGTGCTTGGCAGGATGCCCATACCCTGGTATTGGCAGTCACAGAACGCAGTTATCCCCACGCCCAGGCCATCGTGCAACAAATCTGGTCGCGGATTGACTGGCTTCCCCTGTTGGCTACCAGCGCCGAAATTACCTGGTTGATTGTGCAGTTAAACCTGGGCAAAAAGTTAATTCAGTCGGGAGCCATTACCCACACCCAATGGCAAGAAATTTTGGAAATTTACCGCCGAACCGGTTCGCCAATCGGCCAAATCCTCACCCATTTGAACTACATCAAACCCCAAAAATTACTCCAGGTTTTAGCGGAGTTAACCGGCTGCCCTTCCTATTCCAATTTGATTGGTACGCCCCTCTGGTCAATGGATGAAAGCCTCGTGCATCAATTTCATCCCAAACTCATGACGCAGCGGTTATTTATTCCCCTGCAGCGTTTGGATGAACATACGCTTTTGGTCATGGTGCAAGACCCCTTAGATATGCGGGTAGATAGCCACATCCATAAACAGTTTCCTGGGGTGGAAATCACCAAAGTTTTGGGTACAGAAAGTGATATTACGTATCTAGTCGATCGGGTGTTTCGCCAGCTATTGAGTTGGCAGGCGGTGTATCGGTTGGCGGCCCGTTCCCCCCGCGAGTCGGCAGCCCAGGTGTTTACGCCCACGCAAATTGTGGTCATCTATTTCTTGACCGTGTTGTTTCTGTGGGGACTATTGAATCACACCACGTTGACTCTGGCGCTGGTGATGTCGCTGGTGAATTTATTTTATGTGACGTCCATTGGCTTCAAAATGCTGTTGAGTTTGGTGGGGGCAGTAGACCGCAAACATTATGCGAACCCAGAGGAACTGGCACGTCTAAAGGATGAAGAATTGCCGGTTTATACCATCCTGGTGCCTGTGTATAATGAGCCGGAAATTGTCTCAATGTTGATTAAGGGTTTGGGGCAGTTGGACTATCCCCACGAAAAGTTAGATGTCTTGTTACTTTTAGAAGAAAATGACCGGGTGACCATCGAAGCCGCTAAAGCCGCCCATCCTCCCCGATACATTCGCTTTATTTACATTCCCGATAGCCAACCCAAGACCAAACCCAAAGCCTGTAATTACGGTTTGGCATTTGCCCAAGGCGAATATCTCACCATTTACGATGCGGAGGACATTCCCGACCCCGACCAATTGAAAAAAGCGATTTTGGCCTTTCGGCATGGCCCCCCTGATTTGGTTTGTGTGCAGGCCGCCCTCAATTATTTCAACCGGGATGAGAATTTCTTAACCCGAATGTTTACCCTGGAATACTCCTACTGGTTTGATTATTTGTTACCTGGGTTAGACCGTTTGCGGCTGCCTATTCCCTTGGGGGGAACCAGCAATCATTTCCGCACCGACCGGCTGCTGGAATTGGGGGGCTGGGACCCATTTAATGTGACCGAAGATGCGGATTTGGGCATCCGCGCCAGCCAGCATGGTTATCGGGTGGGGGTGATTGATTCCACGACCTATGAAGAGGCCAATTGTCGGTTAAAAAATTGGATTCGCCAGCGTTCCCGTTGGATCAAAGGCTATATGCAAACCTGGCTGGTGCATAACCGCGACCCCTGGAAATCCCTGAAAACCTTGGGTTTGGGTAACTGGTTGGCCTATCAATTTTTTATCGGCGGCACCATTGTCTGTTTTTTGAGCAATCCTATTTTGTGGTCATTTTTTATCTATGCGGCCATTTCGCGAGCGGCTTGGTTGGAACAACTTTTTCCCGGCTGGATGCTGTATATTTCTTTGTTTAATTTGATCCTGGGCAACAGCATTGGCATTTACCTGAATATGATCGCTGTATTTCGCCGCAAATACTACAATCTCACCCTGTATGCCCTCTTAAATCCCATCTATTGGTTACTCCATTCGGCAGCCGCCTACATGGCGCTCTGGCAACTGTTTACCAAGCCCTTTTATTGGGAAAAAACCATACATGGCCTCAGCAAGATGACCCAGGGACACCATCCCTCAGGCAAAACACCACAGCCACAGGGGAATCACGAGCAAAACCCCCAGGGTCGAAAGGGCAATCGTGGCGGCCATAATGTCCCGATTTAATTGATATTCCTCGGCCAAAATCAGGGTCGCCATCGCCGTCGGCATCCCCGCCATCAACACCAGCGCCAGCCGTTGCTCCCCCTGCAAACCCAATAGGGTTAACCCCAAACCCACCAGCAGGGGCATGACCACAATCCGCATCAGCGTCGGCAGTCCCGCCAAATGCCAGCCCTGGTTCCACCCCAGTTGATACAACCGCCAGCCTGTCAGGACGAATGCCGCCCCAATCACCACCGGCACGGACTGGTCTAAACCCCATTCCAACCAGGCGGGAAACGGGACCGAACGGCACAGGTAACTCAGGGCAAACGACCACAGGCTCGGCATCAGCACCACCTTTTTCCAGGGATAGCCCCCCGCTGTTTGTTGCGAGCCGAAATAACTTGCCACCAGCACCCCGATTCCGTAGGTGCCCAGGACATTATTGGTCAAACTGTAGCTGACCACCCAACTCCACGCCTGCGGGTCCACCAGCCCCGGCACCACCCCCAAACCGATAAATCCCGTATTGACCAGCGAGGCCGCCAGCACGATACTGCCCCGTTGCGCCGCCGTCAAGGGTTGAGGCCACCAGCGCAAACTCCCCCAGGTCACCCCCAGATTGATCCCCAGCACCGCCAGGGTCAACAGCGGCACCACCCCCACCAAGCCCTGAAAATCCGTATGCCGCACCAGGGCGAAAATCTGCACCGGCACCCCCACCCAGTACAAGGCCCGGCCCAACAACCGCGGGAACAGCTCCGGTAACCAACGTTGGGTCAGCAGCCCCAGCCCGGTCCACAGGAGCAACGGGGTGTACACATGTACCAAAGCGTCCATAGCCAGCTACCGGCAGGAATTTCGGTTATTCCCCGTTCCCATTACGGTTTCCAACGCTGTGTCCAAAGCTTGCCTGCTCCATAATAAAACTAGCAGGTTAGAAAAAAATCTAACCTGCCAGTTCAACCCCTAAAGAAACGTCAAAGGAGGTAATGATTATGCCGTTGGTACGCTGGGACCCCTTCCGGGAATTAGAAATTATGCAACGCCAGATGAACCGCCTGTTCGACGAAATGATTCAACAAGTTGACGATACCCGCGCCAGCCGGGGTGTCGACTGGATTCCGGCGGTGGAACTGCAAGATACGCCCGATGCCTTGATTCTCAAAGCCGAAATTCCTGGTGTGGAAAAAGAGAACCTGGACGTGAGTGTGACCCGGGAAGCGGTGCAAATTTCCGGGGAACATCGCTTTGAAAAACGGGAAGAAAACAAAGGCACCGTGCGTACCGAATTGCGCTATGGTCGTTTCCAACGGGTGATCCCCTTGCCCGTGCCGGTGGCCCACGACCAAACCAAAGCCGAATACCGCAATGGCATCCTCACCCTGACCCTCCCCAAAGCGGAGGAAGTGAAAACCCAAGTGTTCAAACCGACCTTGACCGAAGCGAGCAGCTAAAGGCGCTCTCTCGATGCTCGTGTCCCATCCCCTGGCCACGGCTGGGGGATTTTTTTCTAGATGTTCTAGATGCACCAGTTGCCGTGCAATTGCCGTGAGGGAAATACCCACAAACAGAGGAATAATCCAATTCCAGAGTTTGCGGCACCCAGAGTAGTTTTACCAGGGTCATTGGGGCCGACCAAACCATAGACTTTTCTGGGTCAAATGGGTAAATCAATACCCTGGAGAACCGGACAGTGGGCATATAGTCATTCCCAACAAGTTGGTGACATTTGCCTTTACCTGCAAACCCTGTCCTATAGCTAGGTAGATTAAGGTTGTCGCCTGAAGATTCATGGCGACGCTACGCTTCGCTATGGGAAACCAATGTGGGGCTACGCCCAGCGACCCATAGCATGTCAATCTTTGTATGCTTAGCTATAGAAGGGGATATAGTGATTACCAGTGCCTCAAAGTGTGGCATTTTCTTGCGAAATGGCCATAATTTCAGATTACTGGAGTTTTAGCTTTAGGAATTAGATTTTTGATGCCCAATCCTGGAAATTTCCTAAATACGGTATGGTCATTCACTTGAAATTTAAATTCACCGCTACTCATGCCACACATGTGTTGTAGAATCGTTTCTAATAGGGGCCGAAAATCTTAATAGTTAATATTTTCATTGAGCCACTTTAACATGCGCTTTTCCTAATTTAACTTTTGCCGTCGCTCTTGCTCATCTTAATATCAATTAACAGATGTACCCTAAGCTTCCTCGGCTTGGTGAGAACACATTTTAACTGTAATCCAATTCAGAAGAGCATCCAATTCAAAACTCATGTTGAGGGATTTTGTTGAAGTGTTCTTTACACACCTGACACCCTAAACCTAAGAGAGCCGCACAAATTTACCTTGCTTCACATGGGACCGATGCTGTTCTAACCATAAAGACGCCGGACAGCTTGGTAGATGCGCGCAAATAGGTCATCCGTACCCTCTATTATCGCGCTCGCACTGTAAAAAAGCATGGCATTGAACCCGCGCGTATCGCCAGTGCCCCGAAAATCGGTACGCACGGCCACAATGGGAATGCCTTTGGCAGTGGCATAACCACATTCCCAACAGGTGCCGCTGTCGGCATCGGCTCCGTCTAAAATGGCGACGACAATGCGCGCGGTGGCAACTCCCCTCAAACAGGTTTCATAAATGTCTCGCCCTGTTAGCCCATCACATTCTTTTTGCGGACAAAAAACTGCCAATCCCCGCCTGGTTAAATCAGCCGCTAGGGCCTCGTTAAAATGGCGTTCCGCCAGCGTAAATAGGGGGGCCGCTAGATAAATATGGGACATGGTTCATCACCTCAGTTTGTTTTTTTATGAGTCTTTTATTTTATAACGATTCCAACCTAGGGGTGAACCGAAGAGATATTTAAGGGTTCTCTAAGGTTGACGTTGGCAATTCGCTTCGGACTATGATGGAGCTTTACCATAAGTTAACTGCAGAACTACCTGGCCAGGGTGTCCCAACCGATGTCTTTGGTTCGGGCATAACCGCCTAGGCGACCCCAACCTGCTCAACAACCTGCTCAACCTTGTCAGGGATGTTGCCGGGGGGCAGTAGCATAAACCTGAGTTCCTAGGATGTCCATGTTGGAAGTTGAGGTCCATCAACGGTTGCGCTCGCTGTTGCAAACCGAGGCCATTCCCCCTTGGCCGCACCATTTGACCTTGGCGCGGTTGGTGACGCGGGCCTTGCGGTTGGGGCCAAGTGCGCTGATGGAGGTGGGGGGCTTGGCCGGGGTGCAGGGGCATTACCGGCTGGGGTATTTGGCGGCAGCGTTGCTCTGGCCGGGGGTGGTGGTGCTGGTGGCACCCCCGGAGATTCAGCGCCGGTGGTTGCAGGTGGAATTGCCCCGCCTGCGGGAGTGGTTGCAGACGGAAAAACCCCTTTACCGGGAACAAGGGCCGCCGGAATTGGCGCATGGCCTGCTGTTGCTGACCCCCCAGCGATGGTTGCAGGAATTGTTAACCCCCAATGCCCAGGTGGCGGCTTTGCCGACGGTCGTAGATGGTTTGGATGACCTGGAACAGTGGGTGGAAACGGCGTTGACCCAAAGCTGCACGCCCCAGGATTGGGATGAATGGGTGTGGGCGCACCCCCATCGGGCAGAATTGATCCGAGAAACCCAACTGGCCTTGACCCACTCGCTGCTGCGCCATCCCCCTAACCCCTACGAACAGTGGTTGCTCAGCGAAACGGAACAGCATTGGCTGCAGGCGGTATGGCCGGTGTCGCACCCCCAGCGCGTGCGTTGGGCAACCCTGGAACGGCAGCTTGCCCGATTTACCCTACACTGTTCTCCCCTGTGGGCTTTGGCGGAAATGCAAGCCCATTGGCCGCAACGGCCCTGGGTGGGTCTGGGCATGGCTTTGGGACATCTCTCGTTGCCAGGGTTCACCCGCTTTCGCTTTGGCCCCCATCCCCGCGATGAAGTTCTCCACTTGTACGCCCCGGCCCATCTGCCCCCGCCGAATCACCCGCAGTTCTACCAGGCCCTGATCCGCGAACTCCAGCGGCTCTTGCCCTTGGCGACGGGGTTGGTGGTGATCTTGGTCGAGGAACAACCCCTGCAAACGCAACTCACCGTGGCTTTGGCGGCAGAATGGGGTTCTCGGGTGCAACGGGAGCGCACGGCTTTGGAGGAAAACGGCATTTTGGTCAGCGGTTGGCGGTTCTGGCAGACCCATCAGGAGCGGTTGCCCACGCCCAGCCTGCTGGTGATTCCCCTGTTGCCGATTCCCTCGCGAGAGCAACCCCTGGTGGCGGCGCGGATTGATGACCTGCGGCGACAGGGGCGGGATTGGTTTCGGGAATACCTGTTGCCCCAGACCCTGGCGCAGTTGCAACGGGCCGTGGCACCCATGCGGGGGGGACGGGTCGCCCTCCTCGATAGCCGGGTGTGCCATCGCAGTTACGGGGCCCACATTCTCCAGGCCCTGGAGCCGGTGGTTCGCTATGGTCGTTTGGCGGGATTTGGGGCAACTGAACCCGGCGCGCGGTGAACCATCCCCGGCGTACAATAGAGGCAGACCCAATCTGGAGCGAGGGTGGCTATGGAAGCACTTACCTATACGGTGTTGTTGGTCGGGGCGTTGGGCGTGATTTTTTTCGCCATCTTTTTCCGGGAACCGCCTCGCATTCAACGTAAGCGCTAAGTAAGGGCGCCTCCCATCACCAGGGCAGCTTTAGAGGTAATCGCCGTACCCCTGCTCCTGGAGGTGCGCCAATAGTTTTTTGATCTCTTGGGTGCGTTCGGCAGCCACGACCAAGGTAACAGGGCCATTGCGGATAACAATCAGGTGTTCTACGCCCAGGGTCACCACCAATTCCTGGGGGTCGGTGCTGTAGATGTGCACGTCCGCGCTCTGCCACGTCACCGTCTGGGCGGGTAAAGGAGGGTGGGGCAGCCGGGCCAAACTCCGCCAATCTCCCAAATCATCCCAGGCAAAGGTCACAGGCAGAACCCAGGCGCGCTGGGTGTGCTCCATCACGGCGTAGTCCAGGCTGATTTTCGGCAGGTGTGGATAGGCGGCTACGCCCATTTGTGTTAGAGGGGTGGTGATGGCCGGAGCATACTGGACCAATTCCTGCCACATGACCCCCGCCGGAAAGAGAAATATGCCGCTATTCCAGAGGTATTCGCCGCTGGCAACCAGTTGCACGGCCTGGGCGTAGTCCGGTTTTTCCGTAAACCGCACCACCCGGTAGGCGCCGCCGCCGGCTGCTTCGCCCCGTTGGATATAGCCATAGCCGGTGGCCGGATGGGTCGGGGTAATGCCCAGGGTGACAATGCCTTGGGTCTCGGCTGCCACGGCCACCGCCTGGGCTAGGGTGGCTTGGAATTGCGCTGTATCGGGAATCCAGTGGTCGGCGGGAAAAACGCCGATGATGACCCCATCCCCGTACTGCTGTTGTAGGTGTTGGGTCACCCAGGCGACGGCAGGGGCGGTATCGCGGGGTTGCGGTTCGGCCAGGATGCGCTCCGGGGGCAGGTGGGGGACATCCGCCTGTACCAGGGGGACTAAATCGGCGCGGGTCACCACCCACGGGTCACCGGCCCAAGCGGGCAACCGGGCGACGGTGTTGTGCAATAAACTGCGACCGCTGCCATCGAGACACCAAAACTGTTTGGGTTTGGCCAACCGGCTCAGCGGCCAGAACCGTTCTCCCTTGCCCCCTGCTAAAATCACGGGGATCAACGTTGCCATTGCCCTTGCCCTCCTTTTGGTTTCACATGAGGCGAAATCGTTTCAGGACATCGGTCAAGGCTGCGGTGAGCTGCTGGGTCAAATCCGCCTCATCCTGGGGCAGCAACCGCAGTTCGTCGCTGATGCTAAAGGGAAAAATGGCCTTGGCCAGTTGCGGGTCCGGCGGCGGCCAGGACACCAATTTGATCTGGTAGGGTTTTTTGGCCACCAGCGCATAACCCACCTCCAGACACACGTTGGGGCTGGGATAGCCTTTGCCCTGCACGCTGGTCAGCAAGGTGGTATCGGCGACCACCAGGAGGGCTTGGCGAATCAGCCGCCGCACATGGGTATCCAGGCGGGTGGTGCCATCGGGCAGGCGTTGGGGACGCACCAGCCGGAGCTTATGCCCCAGGGTGTGGGTCTCCTGCAAGCGGGCGAGGGTCTGGGTCAACACCGCGCCGATCCGGGTGCTGGCCTCCGGATAGTCCGTCTGGTCGCAAAAGAAAATCAAAGGTGGCAAGGCCGGTGGCAGGCTTGTGCGCACCAGATACACCTCCCGGCTCACCAAATCCATATTGGCCAACTCGTAGGTGCCGCTCCCCTCCACATAAAACTCCACTTTTTCCCCGGCCAAGAAACTGTGAAACCAGGCCGCCTGTTGCACCGCCGCCGCATCGTCCACAAAAAAACCCCGAAACGCCGTCTTGAGCAAACTTTTTTTGCTCAGCCGCAGGGTGGGCGGCAGCGTCTCCACGTCCTCAGGCAGCAAAGGGCGGTCCAGGTGCCAGGCTTTGACAATCAGCATAGGGGGCCATGCCGGGGCGGTGTCCCATACATAACAGGAACCACAGCCAGCGTCAACTCCCCTGGGGTTGGGCGGCCAAGGCCAATTGGTACAATGTACGGCGCGGTAAACCGGTAACCTCCGCCAATTGCTGGGCAATCTCGCGGCAGCTTAACCCCGTCGCCACCAGGCGGTGAATTTCCGGCAGCACCTGGGCCTCGCTTAGCGCCAGGAGGTCGGGGTTCCCCGCCACCAACACCGTCAGTTCTCCCTTGGGGGGATGCGCCTGGAAATGGGCCTGGGCCTGCGCCAGCGTCCCCCGCCAAAATTCCTCGTAGCGCTTGGTCAATTCCCTGGCCACCACGCAGGGGCGTTCCGCTCCCAACACCGTCCCCATGTCCATCAAACTGGCGACCAGGCGATGGGGCGCTTCGTAAAAAATGAGGGTGGCGGGGATGGCCTTCACCCCCTGGAGGACCTGTTGGCGCGCCGCCGGTTTGGGGGGCAAAAAGCCCAGGAAGAGAAACCGCTCGGTCGGCAACCCCGCCGCACACAGCGCGGTCAAGGCCGCATTCGCCCCTGGAATCGGCGTCACGGGAATTTCCTGGGCAATGCAGGCCTGTACCAAAGCCGTACCGGGGTCGCTGATCCCAGGCATGCCCGCATCGCTCACCAGCGCCACCTGTTCCCCCCGCTGTAACCGCGCCAGCAATTCCCCCTGGCGTTGGCGTTGGTTGTGCTGGTGGTAGCTGATCTGCGGCGTGGTAATGCCAAAGTGTTGCAGCAATTTCCCGGTGTGGCGGGTGTCTTCCGCAGCAATCACATCCACCTCCCGCAGCACGCGCACCGCCCGGAAGGTCATGTCCTCCCAGTTGCCAATCGGGGTGGCGACCAGGTACAACCGTCCCTTAGCGGCTGGGTTCATGGTCCTGATGGCGCAAATAGGGGGGCCGCCAGTGGGGTTTCACCACCTGCCGCGCCCGGGCGATTACCAGGGCATCCTCCGGCACATCCTCGGTGACCACCGAACCAGCGGCCACCGTCACCCCCGCCCCCAGGGTCACGGGCGCCACCAAAACGCTATTGGCCCCCAACTTGCTCCCTGCGCCGATAACGGTCGGGTGTTTGTCCCGCCCGTCGAAATTGGCGGTAATGGCGCCGGCCCCCACATTCACCTGCGCACCCAGTTGGGCATCTCCCAAATAGCTCAAATGGGCCACCCGGCTGTGCGCCCCCACCTGGGTTTTTTTGATTTCCACAAAATTGCCCACCCGACAGTCAGGTCCCACTTCCGTCTGTTCCCGGATATGGGCAAACGGCCCCACCTGGCAATGGGACTGCACCGTACTGTTGCGAATCACCGAATAGAGAATGCGGACCTCTTGGCCGATCACACTGTTTTCCAGCCAACAGTCCGGCCCAATGTGACAGCCCTTGCCCACCACCGTGCGCCCCCGCAGGTGCGTGCCGGGTTCCAGGGTCACATCCGCCGCCAGTTCCACCTCCTCGTCCACCGTAATGCTGGCCGGGTCAATCATGGTCACCCCCCGGCGCATCCATTCGTCCCGCCAGCGGTTGTAGAGAATTTGGGTGGCCAGCGCCAACTGTTTGCGGTCGTTGATCCCCCACAGTTCCGTCCCGTCCGGCACATCCACCGCCTGCGCCGGTTGGAGCCACTGGATGGCCTCCGTCAGGTAATACTCCTGCTGTTGGTTGGCCGTGGTCAGTCGGGGTAAAACCGCCTGTAACCGGGGCCAGCGAAAACAGTAAACGCCCCCATTCACCCGTTGGTTTTGCCGCTGCGCCGGGGTGCAATCCCGGTCCTCAATAATCGCACGCACCTGCAACTGCCCATCGCAAATCACCCGCCCATAGCCCGTCGGGTCGGGCAACAGCGCCGTCAACAGGGTCACCCCGTACTGTCCCTGCTGATGGGTTGCCAGCAACTGGGCCAAGGTCTCCGGGCGCAACAGGGGCGCATCCCCATTGAGCACCAGCAAATCCCCCGTAAAGTCCTGCAAATAGGGAACCAATTGCTGCACCGCGTGCCCGGTGCCCAACAGGGGGTCTTGCTCCACAAATTCCACCCCCGCGATATGTGCCAACGCCTGCCGCACCTGCGCCCCCCCATGCCCGACCACCACCAGCAGACGTTCCACCGGCAACCCCTGCACGCTGCGGATGACCCGCTCCACCATCGGTTTGCCCGCCACCGGATGCAACACCTTGGGCAAATCGGACCGCATTCTTGTCCCTTTCCCCGCCGCCAAAATTGCTACCGCTACCATTGCCACACCCCTTCCGGCTGAGGGAACCGCTAATGTACTAAAAAAAGACAGACATGTTCGCCGCCTTGGGAGCATACCCCCTGATGAATGTACCCCGTTTCTCCCGCCCTCGCAAGGGGTCACCCCCGCCCCACCTGGGCAAAAATCGCCTGCAAAATTGCCGTAGCCCCCTGCGCCCGCACCTCCTGCGCCAGGGCTTCCCCCAGGGCCACCGCTGCCGCCGTCTCCGTGACCACTGCCGTGCGGGTAGCTGCCACCCGCTGTTGCCCATCCACACTCAACACCGCCCCGGTCAGCGTCAATTCCTGGCCCTGGAACTGGGAATGCACCCCAATCGGCACCTGACACCCCCCCTCCAACGCCCGCAAAAACGCCCGTTCCGCCTGACAACGCAGCGCCGTTTCCCGGTGGTTCAACCCCTGCACCAACCCCAGCACCCGTTCATCTCCTGCCCGGCACTGCACCCCCAGCGCCCCCTGTCCCACCGCATACAGGCACACCTCCGGCCCCAGCACCTCGCTTATCCGGTTGTCCCAGCCCAGCCGCCGCAACCCCGCCACCGCCAAAATCAGCCCATCGTACTCCCCCCGGTCCAACTTGGCCAAACGGGTGTTCAGGTTCCCCCGAATATCCCTAAACGTCAAATGGGGAAACCGATGCCGCAACTGGGCCAGCCGTCGTAACGAAGATGTACCGATCACCGTCCCTGCAGGCAAAGCCGCCAGCGGCGTCCCCTGCCAACGGGGGTGCAACACCAGGGCATCGCGGGGTTCCTCCCGGGCGGTAATTGCCCCTAGCACCAAACCCGCAGGCATTTGGGTCGGCAAATCCTTGAGCGAATGCACCGCCACATCCACCTCATGGCGCAACAACGCCTGCTCCAACTCCTTGGTAAATAACCCCTTATCCCCGATTTTGGCCAGCGCCACATCCAGAATTTTGTCCCCCTGGGTGGTCATGGTCACAATCGGAAATTCCTCAGCCGGGTAATGCTTTTGCAATTCGGTCTGCACCCAGCGGGTTTGCACCAGTGCCAGTTGACTTTGACGGGAACCAAGGCGGGTAATGGGCATGGGGTTACACGGTTGACCGGGCAATTTCTTAGCATAATCCCAAACGGGCCTCTTGACCTGCTGGCGCCACCAAAACCCCCCACGCCTGCCGCGCCGCTTCCTGTTGGGCTGCCTTCACCGATGTCCCCTGGCCCACACCCAGCAACCGCTTGCGGACATACACCCGAGCCACAAACCGCTCCGGCGACCCCGGCAGGGCCTCGGTTTCATAGGTAGGCAGTATCTTGTAATGCTCTTGGGTCCATTCTTGCAGGGCATTTTTATAGTTCAACCGCGCGGGGTCTTGCAACACCTGTTGGGCTTCCCGCTGCCAGGGCGGATAGAAACAGGGCTGCAGGGGCGCAAGACTGCCCACACTTAGATAGACCGCCCCCACCACCGCCTCAAGAATATCTGCCAACCACATCCCCGCAGGGGGCAGCCGATTCCCCACCAGGGCAAACTCCCCCAACCCGTACTCCTGGGCGATTTGCCGCAACAACCGGTTACTCACCAACACCGAACGCAGCGCCGTATAGTCCCCCACCGACAAATGCGGGTGATGATGCCAAAGATAGTCCGCCGCCAACAACCGCAAAACCCCATCCCCGACAAACTCCAACGGTTCGTAGTTGCATTGCGGGTCAAAACTGCTGTGGGTTAGGGCCTGATCCAGCAGATGCCAATGGATGTGGACAGGCGCGATGCCTAACCGTTGGAGGAGTTTGTGCAGTTCGTGGTCGCGGCGGGAACCAGGGGGAACGCCAGCCATAGAATATCCACAAGCACCAAACCGAGAAAAACTAATGCGTACGCCTCATATCTCAAAGTTCCGGTCTTTTACATTATATACTTTCATCGAAGTAATTATTATCTATCTTTTTGACCGGATAGAGAGACACTGTGGAAACACCAACATCATGGTCTATCATCAAATTAGTTAATTGCTCGCCATCAATCAAGATAATTTTGCTACCAATTTGAGATACATAACTTCTGGCCTCATCCGTGAATCGGGACGTGGTAATGAAAATCCCCTTATTAGCCTTCTGAGCTTGTAGTGCCCCGGCAAATTGCATGATTTCTGGTCTGCCTACAGGCGTACGCTCCCACCGTTTAGCCTGAAGGTAAATAACATCCAGACCAAGTTTATCCTCTTTAATAATGCCATCAATTCCCCCATCGCCACTTCTGCCGATAGCTTTGCCGGCATCAACCAGGGAACCACCGTATCCCATTTTCACCAAGAGTTCGACAACGATACGCTCAAAAAATGCCGGTGAAGTTGCCTTAATTTTGGCAAGCAATTCATCCGCCAGTTCATCACGCAGATTTTTATAGGCTGCTTCTAGAGCCTCAGATGGAGTGGGAACCGGGCGGTCAGGTGTTATAGTCGTTTCACAGGAAAATGCAACACTTTGAGGCACTGGTCATCACTGTATCCCCTTCCAGGACAGGGTTTTCAGGTAAAGGCGCATGTCGCAAACTTGTTTGAAATGACTATAATTCGGTTTCCAGGATTGTTTTGTCACCGTCTGCCCTTGCTCTTTTCTGATTTATAAATTCACGAAACTCCGGGTATCTCTTCAGCGTTTTGTTATTGATAAACTGAGGTTGTTCTGCCAGAAGCTGTCGGCCTCGCTCGGTAATGCGATAGTATCCTCTGCGGGTAGATGCAAGTAGCCCGGCTTTTTTCATATAAGTTGCTGCCCAACCAACTCGGTTGACAAAGGTAGATTGGGTTCCGTTGGGAAGCATTTCTTTTAAGTCTGCCTCTGTGAGCTTTAAGGCTTGCGCTAAAAATTCAACCGCCTTGCTTGTGGTTATTTCACCCTCAGCAACCCCGGCATACTGCAACAAAGGCAACATCAGACTTTGATAATCAGGTAGGGCCATCGCAACCCATGATTTTAGCAGCGACTGGTATTTCTTTAGATTATCTGTTTGGGGGGATTGAAACGCACAAGCGGCGGGTAGCGTTGATCGCCAAAGCAATAGGGGTCACCAGAATCACTCCCAACTAAAACTTCCACATCACGGCATCAGCAGGAATCAACGCATTCACCGGCTGACTGAGGGCATCCAATTGCGCCAGGGTTTCAGCGCTCAGCCGCACGGCAAGCGCCGGTAAATTACGCAACACCTGCTCCCGGTTGCGTACCCCCACAATGGCATGGGTGCACGGTTGGTGCAAAAGCCACGCCAACGCCAAATTGCCCAGGGAAATTTGGTATGCCTCCGCAATCGGACGCATCTGCGCCAGAGCGTGTTGGGCTTGACGATATAATTCCCCTTGAAAAAGGATATTTTTGGTGCGCACATCCTCTGGGGGAAATTGATGATCCGGGGGAAATTTACCTGTGAGTAATCCTTGGGCCAAGGGGGAATAAGCTAGTACAGAAATTCCCTGTTGGCGGCAGTAGGGAATTAACTCCCGTTCCGGTACGCGCCAAAACAGGGAATAAGGGGGTTGAATACTGCTAATTACCCCGTACTGTTGCGCTTCTTGCAATTGCGTCACGCTGAAATTGGACACACCAATCGCCCGAATTTTCCCTTGTTCTTGCAGTTTGACCAAGGCACGCATGGTCTCGGCAATGGGGACAACGGGACTGTTCCAGCTACCACTTGGCCAGTGAATTTGATATAGGTCAATGACATCAATTTGCAACCGTTTCAGGGAGTGTTCACAGGCGGCAAGTACCTGGTCATAGGCCAAATGATTGGCAAAAACTTTGGTGGCAATGACCGCCTGCCCCCGATAGGTTTTAATTGCTTTGCCTACCAATTCCTCACTATACCCATCCCCATAAATTTCTGCTGTGTCAATGGTGGTAATACCGTGGTCTAAAGCAGTTTGAATTGCCGCGATAATCTCTTGGTCGTCAATCCCTACCCAGCCCCGTTTCCCGGCCTGCCATGTGCCAATAATGAGTGGTGTAATTTGAATATCGGTTTGACCAAGGGGTATTTGGGGTATCATGGGGTGGTCACAAACTCCATCAACGGAAATTCAATTTTTAGGTAATCATTTTCTAGGCTGGCTTTTTGGGGTTGCAGACCGGCTAGGGCTTGGGGGAGAACCATATTGCGGCGGTGGTTGCCAATGCGAATGTTTAATTCGTCGCCGGTTTTGGTGAGTTGGATTTGGTCTTTGGGAACCCCTGGCAAATAAAGTTCTAAACAGTAACCCTGGGGCATTTCCGTCACTTTGACCGTCTGCTCCTGGTAATAAATTTGGGTGGGGTCTTCGTCGGGGTACAGGGTATTTTTCAACCGTTCTAAAGCAGCTAAACCGCACAATTCCTCTGGGTACAAGGGCACTTCTTTGACAGGGAGCGGGTGAAAACTCTGGCGAATTTCCTGACGGTATTGGTTCTGGCTGGCCTGCCATTTCTGGAAAAAGGGGTCGGTGACATCCGCAGGTAGAATTCGGTTGGTAATCACCAAATCGGTGGCCACGTTGTATAGACTCAGATAGGCGTGCGCCCGCAGGGATTCTTTGATGACCATTTTTTCCGGGTTGGTCACCAAGCGCACAGAGGTGCGGGTGTTATCGGTCAAAACCCGTTCCAATTGTTCAATCTGTTCATAGAATTCATAAGGGGCATCCATCACTTCCCGATCGGGCAGCGAAAAGCCCATCACCCGCTTGAAAATCGGTTCAAAAACGGGGGTGAGCACCTGCGCCATGCCTTGCAGGGGTTTGTAAAAACGGCGCATATACCAGCCTGCGACTTCGGGAATGCTCAAGAGGCGCAAGGCGGTGCCGGTGGGCGCTGAGTCAATGATCAAAACATCGTAATGCCCTTCGTCGTAATGGCGTTTGACCCGCACCAGGCCAAAAATTTCATCCATCCCCGGCAGCACGGCCAATTCCTCCGCCTGCACGCCATCTAACCCGCGCGCTTGCAGGACTTCGGTGACGTAGCGTTTGACCGCTCCCCAGTTCAATTCCAGTTCCCGCAGGGCATCCAATTCCGCACCCCAGAGGTTGGGGCGGACCGGCCGGGGTTCGTGGTCCAGGGGTTGGTCGAAACTGTCGGCCAGGGAGTGGGCTGGGTCGGTGCTCAGAACCAGGGTACGGTAACCCAATTCCGCACAACGCAGACCCGTAGCTGCGGCAACGGAGGTTTTGCCGACGCCCCCCTTGCCCGTCATCAATAACAACCGCATGGGTTTGGTTCCCGTTCGTTAGTATTATAGGATAACGCTTGCGGCAGGGGTTGGTGCGATTATGGCGGTGACGCGCCCAATGACACCCCGCAGTTGGGGGGCATGGCTGTTGATTGGCGTGGGGGCAGTTTATCTGCTGTTGTTGGTGCTGTTGCCTTTGGTGAATGTGTTTTATCAGGCCTTCCGGGAGGGCTGGGGGGTCTATCTCCAGGGGCTGAGCACCCCGGAGGCGCGCCATGCCATGGGGCTGACCCTGGTGGTGGTGGGGGTGACTGTGCCGGTGAATACGGTGTTCGGGCTGGTGACCGCCTGGGTGTTGGCGCGCTATCGGTTGCCGGGGCGGGGGCTGATTTTGGCGTTGCTGGATGCGCCTTTGGCCATTTCGCCGGTGATTGTGGGGCTGATGTTTATCCTGCTCTACAGCCCGACGGTGGGTATGTTTCGCGACTGGGTGACGCGGCTGGGGGTGCAGATTATCTTCGCGCCGCCGGGGATGGTGTTGACGACCCTGTTTATCACCCTGCCCTTTGTGGTGCGGGAGGTGCTGCCGGTGTTGGAAGCGACCGGGCGGGAGGAGGAAGAGGCCGCCTGTACGTTGGGGGCGCGGGGGTGGCAGGTCTTTTGGCGGATCACCTTGCCCCAGATTCGCTGGGCCTTGCTGTATGGGGTGATTTTGACGACGGCACGGGGGCTAGGTGAATTTGGGGCGGTGGCGGTGGTCTCCGGGAAGGTGATTGGCCAGACCAATACCCTCACCCTGCACATCGAGCGGATGTACCTGGAGTACCAAACGGTGGCAGCGTTTGCCGGGGCTTCCCTGTTGACCCTGATTGCCCTGGGAACGGTGGCGGGACAGGCGTTGCTCGGCCAGTCGGATCGCGAACGCATCGGGATACCTTAAATCCAGGGAGGGGGGCCGGGATGCGGATTGGCGTGCCTAAAGAAATTAAAGATCAGGAGTTCCGGGTGGGGCTGAGTCCGGCCAGTGTGGCGGCTTTGGTGGCGCAGGGGCATCAGGTGGTGGTGGAAACCCAAGCCGGTGCCGGGGCAGGTTTTGCGGATGAATTGTATGAACAAGCAGGCGCTACCATTGCCGGGGACGCAGCGACCGCTTGGGCCCAGGATTTGGTGGTGAAAGTTAAAGAACCGCTGCCTGGCGAATACCAGTTTTTGCGGGAAGATTTAATCCTCTTTACCTATCTCCATCTGGCGGCCCAGCCGGATTTGGTCAAAGCTTTGCTCCGGGCCAAAACGACGGCCATTGCCTACGAAATGGTGGAATTGGATGATGGGCGGTTGCCCCTGTTGCACCCGATGAGTGTGATTGCCGGGCGGTTGGCGGTGCAATTGGGTAGCCACTTTTTGCAACGCCAATCCGGGGGCAGGGGCGTCCTCCTGGGCGGTGTACCGGGAGTAAAACCGGCGCAGGTGGTGATTTTGGGGGGCGGCGTCGTGGGTACGGAAGCGGCCCGGATGGCGGTGGGGCTGGGGGCGCAGGTGACGATTATTGAACTGAATTTGGACCGGCTCTATGCCCTGGGGGATTTGTTTGGCTTTCGCGTCCAGTTGCTCCACAGCAACAGCACCCACATCGCCCAAATGGTACCCCAGGCGGATTTGCTGATCGGGGCGGTACTCGTGCCAGGGCGACGCACGCCCATGCTGGTGCCGGAATCCCTCGTTAAACAAATGGCCCCTGGGAGTGTCATTATTGACGTTGCCGTGGACCAAGGCGGCTGTGTCGCCACATCCCGTCCTACTACCCACACGGAACCTGTTTATACAAAATATGGCGTTTTACACTACGGCGTGCCGAATATACCAGGGGCAGTACCTTGGACGGCGACCCAGGCGTTGAACCAGAGTGTTTTGCCCTATTTGTTGGATTTGGCAGCCCAGGGCACGGCGGCGTTGGCACCCAATACCCCTTTGGGCCGGGGGGTGAATACGCAAGGGGGCAGGCTGATTCCGCCGGTGTTGCGGGAACTGTTTCCGGAATAAGGCGATAGCTGGCCAACGGCGGCCCAGGAATGCCCCAGGCGGCTCGGTTGATAGGTACGGTGGGAAAGTTTAAGTTAAATTTAATAAGAATTGTCGGCCAGGGGTGTTGGGGGGACGGTATGCTCATTCTTTCGGTTGACGATGTGGAACTGTTGGGGGCGCCCTATCCAGAGGGGGGACGGATTCAGTATCAGCAACAGGTGTTTGAGCGGCGGTGTTCGTTTGGGGTGCATCAACGGCAGCAGGCGATCCGGGCCTGTCAAAAATACTTGGATTCCCATACCCGCGGGTGTTTGGTGGTGGCTGACCCGTCCGGTTACACGGTTTGGACCTATGTAGCGGATGCTTCTGCCTAGGGGGGCGGGTGCGGTCGGGAGGAATGGCATGGATTCCCGGGCGCTGATCGGTTATGTTAGTTGGTTATGATCTCTGGGGGAGGTTTGTGGACAATTTGTGACCTACATTACCCCTGGCCTTGGGCGGATGCAGTTGCAATTTAGCGGCCTTTCCCATCCTGGTGTGGTGCGCACCCAGAATGAGGATGCGTTTCATATTGATGCCCAGGGGCGATTTTTTATCGTGGCGGATGGGATGGGGGGTTATGCGGGGGGGGAGCGCGCCAGTCGGTTGGCGGTGGCGGTGATTGCTTTGTATCTGGAGACCTATTGGGAGCAGCACCACACGCCCGCCGAGATGATGCAGCAGGCCATTGGCCGCGCCAATGAGCATCTGTTGGCCGAACAGGCGCACAACCCGGTGCTTAAGGACATGGGGACGACGGTGGTGCTGTTGTGCCGGGGGGAGGGACGGCAGGCTTGGTTTTGCCATGTGGGGGATTCCCGGTTGTACCGGCTGCGGGCGAATCATTTGGAACAGTTGACCCAGGACCACACCTGGGTGGCGCAGGCAATCGAAGCGGGGGGGTTGTCGCCCCTGCAAGCCCGTTCCCATCCTTGGCGGCATTTGCTCACCCACTGTTTGGGGCGGGAGGACCTGCGGCCGGTGACGGTGCAATCTTTGACCCTGGAGCCGGGGGATTGCTACCTCCTGTGTACGGATGGGTTGACTGAAGAGGTGATGGATTGGCAGATTGCGGCGACGTTGCGGTTGATGCGTTCACCGGAGTGGGCGGTGCAAACCTTGGTGGATGCGGCCTGCAAGCGGGGCGGGCGGGACAACATTACGGCGGTGGTGGTGCAGGTGCCCTGGGAGCCAACGCTCCCGGCTACCTAGATGCCTACGCTATGGTAGAGCTAGCAAGGAGGTTTAGGCATGGCAGACCAGGTAGCGGCGTGGCTTCAACCCATCGCAGATTTTTTCGTGGGTTTGCATATCCCGGCGCCGATTGTGCACTGGGGACATCCGCTGATGATGGGTATTGTGTTGGTGTTTATGGGTAGTTTTGCAGCGCTGACGGGCTGGCGGGGACGCTTGGCCAGTGATCCCCAGGTGGCGCAGCAGGCGTGGGCCGAGCATCGCAAGCTCGTGCCCTGGCTGTACATTTTTTTGGCTTTGGGCTACAGCGGCGGGTTGCTGGCGTTGGTGATGCAGGAGCAGCCGATTTTGCAGAGTCCCCACTTTGTCACCGGCACGCTGGTTCTGGCGGGCTTGACGGTGAATGCCCTGTTGGCCCTGGGGATGCACCAGCAGGCGGTGACCCGTACCCTGCATGCCTACGTCGGCAGCGCGACCCTAGCGGTGGCGGTGGTGCACATGGTCCTGGGGGTGCAATTGGGTCTGTCGTTTTAGGAGTCACCGGGTATGAAATGGCGGTGGCTGGGTTGGGTGGGGGTGTTGCTGGTAACCCTCGCATGGGCACAACCGGCCTGGGCGCTCACGGAACCCCAGCGGTTGGTGGTGGAGGTGTGGCACATTGTGAACCGCGCCTACGTGGACCGCACGTTCAACGGTCACAATTGGCAGCAGGTGCGGCAAACCGCTTTGGCCTCGCCCCTAGAAACCATGGAACAGGCAGAGACGGTGATTCAGGAAATGCTCCGCCAGTTGGATGACCCCTTTACCCGCATCCTGCCCCGCAGCCAGTACCACACCCTGCAAACGACGACCGCCGGAGAGTTGAGCGGGGTGGGGTTGCAAATTGTCCTGGACACGGAGCGCCAGGTGCCCATGGTGGTAGCGCCGATCAAGGGTTCTCCGGCGGCCCAGGCGGGGATTCAAAGCCAGGATCGGATTGTGGCGATTGACGGCGTGTCCACTGTCGGCATGGATATGGATACGGCAGCCAGCCGGCTGCGGGGGCCGGCGGGAACTGCTGTGGTGCTGACCCTGGAGCGGGAAGGGCGGCAGTGGCAGGTGACTCTGGAACGGCAGCGGGTGCGCTTGCCCTCGGTGACCTGGGAATTGCGCCCTGGCGGGATTGGTTATATCCAACTCAGCCAATTTAACGCCAACTCCGCCGCAGAGATGGCCCAGGCGATTCGCAGCCTGGAAGCCCAGGGGGTACGGGGCTACGTGTTGGATTTGCGCAACAATCCGGGGGGGCTGTTCCAGGCGGGTTTGGAAATTGCTCAGGAGTGGATCGACGAGGGGACGCTGGTTTATACGGTGAATCGGGATGGGTTGGCCACAGACTTTACCGCCGCGGGCAAAGCGCTGACGGATAAACCCCTGGTGGTGCTGGTCAACCGGGGAACTGCCAGCGCCAGTGAAATTCTCGCCGGTGCGTTGCAGGACCATCACCGGGCGGTGCTGGTCGGGGAAACCACCTTTGGCAAAGGGTTGATCCAGTCGGTTTTTCCCTTGAGCAATGGGGATGGCTTGGCAGTATCGGTGGCGCGCTACGAAACCCCCGCCCACCACAACATTCACCGGCGGGGCATTGTGCCGGATAAGCAGGTGGCCGCTGCGCCCTTGATTACAGTACCGCCTGGCCATCCCGCGTCGCCGCCGGGGGATAATAAAGATAGGGTCCAGGCCGACCCCCAGTACGAAGCAGCGGTGGCGTGGCTGGCCAAAAGTCTGGCCCTGACGGGTGACGCCAAGGGGTAGCAGGGAGCAGCAGGGACATCAAGCAAACTGTGGGAGGTGGTGGGGATGGCGAACGCCGGGACAATTAAGGTGGGGTTACTGGGGTTGGGAACCGTCGGCGCCGGGGTGGCGCAAATTCTTCTGGACCCCAAGGGACGGCATCCCCTGCTGGCGGAGGTCCATCTGCACCGGGTGGGCGTGCGCTCCCTGCACAAACCGCGGGCGCTGCATTTGCCGCCGGGTCTGTTGACGACGGATGTGACCGGGCTGGTGCAGGACCCGGAAATTGACGTGGTGGTGGAGGTGTTAGGGGGGTTGGAACCCGCCCGCAGTTTGATGTTGCAGGCGATTGCTGCGGGGAAACACGTGGTCACGGCCAACAAGGCAGTGATGGCCCGCTACGGGGCGGAACTGTTCCAGGCGGCGCAAGCGCAAGGGGTGTACGTGCTGATGGAAGGGGCGGTAGGGGGCGGCATTCCCATCATTCACCCCCTCAAACAGGCGTTGGGTGCCAATCGCCTGACCCGGGTGATGGGCATTGTCAACGGCACGACCAATTTCATCCTCACCCAAATGATGCAGGGACGGGGGGACTTTGCCACTGCTTTGGCGACGGCGCAGGCGTTGGGCTATGCGGAAGCAGACCCGCGGGCGGACATTGATGGCGAGGATGCCGCCGACAAAATCACCATTTTGGCGACCTTGGCTTTTGGGGTGCAGGTGAACCGGGAGCAGGTGTACTGGGAAGGGATCGGCGGGATTCAACCGGTGGATTTGCGCTACGCCGAACGCCTAGGGTTTCAGGTGAAATTGTTGGCGCTGGCGCAACGGCAGGGGGAATTTCTGGATATTCGGGTGCATCCGACGCTCATTAGCCAGGACCATCCCCTAGCCAGCGTCCAGGGGGTGCAAAACGCGATTGTCTTAGGGGGAGAACCCTTGGGGGAAGTGATGTTCCAAGGGCCGGGGGCCGGGGCAGGGCCGACGGCCAGTGCGGTGGTGGGCGATGTGGTGAATGTGGTGGCCACCCTGCGGGCCGGTTCCGGCTACCATCCCCTGTTGGGTTCCCAGGTGACAACCCCCATTCCGCAATTGCCGATGGATGAGGTGCAGACGCGTTTTTACACCCGCATCCTCACCCAGGACCAACCGGGGGTCATCGGCCAATTGGGCACCTGTTTTGGGCAACATGGGGTGAGTTTGGCCTCGGTCATCCAGATTGGCACCCACGAGCAACTGGCGGAAATTGTGGTGGTGACCCACCAGGTACGGGAGGGGAATTTTTGGTTGGCGCTGGAAGAAATCCGCCAGTTCCCGGCGGTGGACCACATTCCCACGGTGTTGCGGGTGTGGGCGTGAAGGACCCGCAGTTGGTGGCGATCGAGAAGGCCGTGCGGGAAGCAGCGGCAGCCCGCCAGGGAGATGCCATTGCCCTGTTGGCGCTGTTGCGGCTTTTAGAAGCGTTGCATCGGGAAATTGAAACCGGCCCTTTTACCGCCGCGTTGCCCCAGACCCGCCGGGATTTGTACAATTTCCTGCTGGACATCGAGGCCCAAGGCGGCTGGCCCTACATTTACCGCCGCAGTTTGCAGCAGTTGCTTAGCCACCTCCAGCCGGAAGCCAGCGAGGGTACCGCTTCGCCCCCCCTTCCCGACCAACCGCCATCGGCGTCCTAAGTTGAGCGCATCCCTGCGCGCCAGTACCCGTTTTCCCAAAAATCAAGGTAAACTGATGCCATAACTCCTGATGCTGGTTTCTTTCCCCACCCGTCATTCTCTGGGAGCATGGTCATGTTGCCGGAACAACAGCAAAAAATTTTGGTTTATTTTATCGAAGAGGCCAAAGAGCACCTGCAAACCCTGGAGCAGGGCTTGATGAATTTGCAGACCAACTCCCGGGATAGTGAACTGGTCAATGAAATGTTCCGGGCTGCCCACTCGATCAAGGGGGGCGCGGCCATGTTGGGGTATGATAGCATCCGCCGCACGGCGCACCGGTTGGAGGATTGCCTGAAGGTGGTCAAGGAACAGCCGGGGACGGTGGTGGACCAGGAGGCGGAGGATTTGTTTTTGCGGGGGTTTGATACCCTGGTGGAGTTGATCAACCAACTGGAACAGGGCAACCTGACGGAGGAGTATGGGCAAACGTTGTTTCAACAGGCCGAGCCGGTCTTTGGGTTGCTCCACCAGCGGTTGACGGGCGAAATGGTGACCGCGACCAGCCAGCCTGCCGTACCCGCTAACTTTTCGGCGCAGGTGCTGGCCATTTTGCGGCAGATGTTGGAGTTGATCAAACAGGGGGCGACGCCGGAACGCACCCAGCAGGTGGCGGCGTTGTGTGGTCGGTTAGGCAGTTTGGCGCCAGGGGTCACAACCTGGCAGACGCTGACGCAAACGGCCCAAAAGGCAGTGACCAACGCCCGCGCGCCTTTAACCAAAATGGCGGGTCTGTTGTTGAACGAGTTGAAGCAGGCCAGCGAGTTGGTGCAGCAGGGGAAAGCTCAAGAGGTGGCGCCCAGTCCCACGCTGTGTCAATTAGCCGGTGTGGACCCGGCAACGGTTAAAGCGCCGCCCGCAGCGGCAGCACCGGCTCCCCCCAAACAGATCACCATTCCGGTCGAGCCGCGAGAAGCAGCCAAGTTGCTGGTGGCGCACTTTGAACCGGCGCAGTTGACGGTGTTAGCCAAATTATTGGTGCAAGCGCTGAAGCGACCGGCTTGATGTCCTCTGGCATTGGCCGCTGGCAAACCCGATAGGCGACTGGGGCAGCGGTCATGACCAAACCCTTTCACCTGGATTTACGGGTGCAACCGACACAGGAGAGATGGGCGTGTTGATTTGGGGCCAACGCACCTATGTGATGGGGATTCTCAATGTCACCCCGGACAGTTTCAGCGACGGCGGGCAGTATTTTGATTTAGAGTCAGCGATTGCCCAGGGCAAAAAACTGGTGGCCGAGGGCGCCGACATTTTGGATATTGGCGGTCAATCCACCCGTCCCGGTGCCACGATTGTGCCGCTGGATGAGGAATTGCGGCGGGTGGTGCCGGTGGTCAAGGCATTAGCGGCTATGGTTCATGTCCCCATTTCCATTGACACGACCCGGTCGGTGGTGGCTGCCGAAGCTCTTGCTGCCGGAGCGACCTGGGTCAACGACGTCTCAGGGGGCACGGAGGACCCGGAATTGTTGCCGGTGGCGGCGCGGGCTGGGGCAACCGTAGTGCTCATGCACCGGCGGGGCAATCCCCAGACCATGCAGTCGTTGACGGACTATAGGGATTTAATCGGCGAAGTCCATGAATTTCTTGCCCAACAACGGGACAAGGCCCGGCACCTGGGGATTCGGGAAATCATTCTCGACCCTGGGATTGGTTTTGCCAAAAATACCGCCCAGAATTTAACGTTACTGCGGGAACTATCGCGATTTCGTGACCTCGATTGCCCGCTTTTGGTAGGGCCTTCCCGCAAAAGTTTTATCGGTCACATTCTCAACCAACCCGACCCCCAACAGCGGGTGTGGGGAACGGCAGCGGCCTGTTGTGCAGCCATTGCCCAGGGCGCAGATATTGTGCGGGTGCATGATGTGGCGGCCATCCGGCAAGTGGTGCAGGTAGCCGATGCCATCTGGCGGGGGTATGGGGTCGCTACCTAATATCCTGATTTTGACCACCGGTTGCCTGTCGCTGGCACATGGGACGGGCGCCCGTCTGCTCTACCAATTTGCCCCCTATCCGCCCCAACACCTTTGGAATGTCTTTAGCGGCCACCAGGGAGAACCTGCGTTGCCCCAACACCTCTGGGTACGGCGCTACGACCGCACCTGGCGCTCCGAATTGCGGCGCTGGCGGCGTCAATTCTTCCGCATAGATAGCCCAAATCGGGCAATAGATATACGGGACATTCGGGCCTACCTCAACCGTCATCAGTGGCATCCCGATTTAATTTATGCCACCTGTTTATGTCGTGATGACTTAGAAATTCTCCATGCCCTGTTACACCAATATCACTACACTTTACCCGTCATTCAACACTTTCTAGATTGGCACCCCGACGACCCCAACATGGTGCCCCTCTTGCGCCGCTTAAATCCCCATTTAACCCAAGTGTGGGCCTTGACCGAAGCCATCCAAACCGACATCAGCCACATTTTAGAACGTCCCGTGCCAGTTGTGAGTGTTTTTCACTGCGATATTCCAGCGGTTTATAAACAGGAACACCGTCCCTACGATGCCCATTTTCGGGCTGTGATTTTGGGCAATTGTGGCTACCCAGAAATTCTCGATGACCTAGCGCAAGCCTGGCGCACACTCGCCCAAACCTTTCCCGATTTACAACCCATTCATTGGTACGCCCATCCCCACTCCTGGCAATACCTACAGGCACGTCACTATACCTTGCCCCCGGCAATTCAATACCGGGGTTTTATTCCCGCTACCGAACTGATGACAAAGCTCAGCACCTACGATTTAGCCCTAATTCCTTTCAACCGTGCTGATACCCCAGAATCCTTTTACGCCCGCTATTCCAACCCTTCCCGTATTACAGAATTAGCCAGCGTTGGTTTGCCTTTATGTCTATTGGCTGGAACCGGAACGGCTGCCGCTCAATATATGCAAAAAAATGACTTGGGATTAGTTGTAAATCCGGCGCACCCAGAACATCTAGTCACCACCCTTAAATTGCTTTTGCACGATCACCAATTGCGCCAAACCCTAGGGCAAAAAAGCCGCCGTTTTGCCGAAGCCCATTTTGATATTACTCAGCACCGCCGTTTTCTCTGGCAGACCTTTAGTCAAATCTTGCACAGACCAATTGAAATTTGTTTCAGAAGTGTTGAATCTTGAGATTTTGAGGGTTATAGCTAGGTAGGTTAAGGTTGTCGTCTTAAGATTCATGGCTACGCCACGCTTCGCTATGGGAAACCAATGTGGGGCTACGCCCAGCGACCTATGTCATGTCAACCTTTGTATGCTTAGCTATAGTGCAAAAATATACATCCAGCCTCATGATATATAGTCATTTCAAACAAGTTTGCGGCATTCACCTTTCACCTTTACCTGCAAACCCTGTCCTAGCAGGGAATACAGGGATTACCAGTGCCTCAAAGTGTTGCATTTTCTTGTGAAGTGACTTTATCACTGCAATAGCAAAGCCATCACGTCTTTTTTCAGAGTATGGCCATTTCGGTTGAGAATGCGACCCTAACTTGTGCAGTAATTACGAATGACTTTATCAATCATGGTGCCAAAATGATAGGCCGTGAAAGTACGTAAGACTGCTGTAATCTTAGTGCGTCTCAAAACAAAATCGGCGGTTATGGGGATGGCGTTTGCCAAATAATCGCCTGATTATCCCATCCTCCCGACACCAGCAGGCGACCATTGGGAGCAATGGCAAGGGATTTGACCACCTCTTGATGGCCTTCGAGCACTGCCAAAGATGTCCCCTTGGCCGGATGCCAAACGGTAATGACGGCGCTATCGGGGGTGGTTGTCCCCGTGCCGCTAAATAAAAGGGCATTGTCGGGGCTAAAAACCAAACTGTAAACGATACCGGGCGCCTTAAGCGTTTTCAGCCAGGCCCCGTTGCGCACATTCCAGAGGGAAATGTTACCGTCCCCACCGCCGCAGGCGAGGACTTGCCCGTCGGGACGAAAGGCCAGCGACCAGATACCGTGCCGGAAAGCATGACGGGTGAGGCTGTACTTACGACTCCGGCTGGGGATATCCCACAGTTCGATCACATCTTGGCTCTGGCTGGCAACGGCCAAGAGGGTGCCATCGGAACTGACGGCCAGGGCGTCAATTTTCCCCAGTTCGGGAAACTGCTGGCGAAACCTGGGCGTACCTAATCCCCGCTGCACATCCCAAAGATAGACTTCGCCATTGGCATCCCCGACGGCCAGGAATCGCCCGTTGGCGTTGCTGGTCATCGCAGTGACCACCCCCTTGGGTTCGTCCAATTCCTGGAGCAGCCGCCCATCCGCAACACTCCAGACCTGTAAACGACTGCGGTCAAAGCTGGCCAGTTGTTGCCCGTTGCGCATGAAAGTGATGCCCATGACCGCAACCCCGTTGCGGCGTAACCACCCCTCCCGTTGACCACTGGGCAACTGCCAGAGACTGATGCTGCCATCGCTACTCCCGACCGCCAGTTGGTTGCCCTGGGGATTGATGGCGACACTGTTGACATAGCCCTGGAACACCTTGAGGGTCTGGGCCGGTGCAAAAGCGGGGGGCGCCGGGTCGGGCAGGGTGGGGCCGGCTAAAGGATTGTCCACCGCCCGGCGCTGTTGCCACCACAGCCAACCCCCAGCGCTAAAGGTCGCCAGCCCGACCATACCCAAGAGCAATAGCGGTAAGGGCAAGACTTGGCGGTGTAATGCCGGCAGCGCTTGGGGTTCGGGAAGCCGCCGTCGCCCCTGGGTCACCGGCGCGGGGGCGGGAATACGCTGTTGCCCTTGCGTGACCGTTGCCGCCAACCGGCGTGTTCGGCCTTGGGTGACCGGTTCTGGGGGAGGCGGTTGGGATGTGCGCCCTTGGGTGACCGGTTCGGCGGGAACCTGCAGGTGTTCTGGGCGGCCATTGGCAGGATGGGTGCTTTCTGGCGTCACCTGGTAATGCACCAACACCACCGTGACGTTATCATGGCCATTTTTTTGGTTGGCCAGGTCAATCAGCCGTTGGTTGGCCGTGACCAAATCCACCTCCCCGGTGAGAATCGGCAGCAGTTCCACATGCCAGTATTGATCCACCAAATTGTTATCGCTCAACCCATCGGAACAGAGCAAAAAAACACTGTCCTCATCCAAGGGAAACCGCTGCACCATCGGGTGAAGCAAGCTGGAGGCATTGATTCCCAAGGCCTGCACCAAGGCTCCGGCTGCCGGTTGCCGCAACGCCTGGGAGTAAAGGCAATAGCCGAGCCGCACCTCCCGCGACGCCACATCGTCATCGGTCGTGACTTGGTAACAGCCATAGCGGGTCACCCAGTAAATCCGGCTGTCCCCCACATTGGCCAAAAATACCTCGTAATCCCGCACCAGCGTCATGGTCAGGGTTGTGCCCATGCGTTGCCGTTCCTGCCGCTGCTGCTGATTGTTTACCTGGCTAATGCGGTCGTTGGCATGGCACACAATCGTGGCCAACTCCTGGGTCACCACCTTGGTATCCACCTTGGCCAACACGCGGGGATTGAGCTGTTGTTTGATGGTTTCAATCGCCAAATTGGACGCCATATCCCCCCCCTCATGGCCACCGATGCCATCGCAGACAATTGCAAAGGGCAACCCATTGGCACCAGTTAACAGGGGATGGCGCTGGGGCGCAGGATAACAGGCATCCTCATTGCGGCGACGGGTTGGCCCTGGGTCCGTCCAGGCCACCACACGCACCTGGCCCTGCCACGTCTCACGAAACCCCGCCAACCCCTGGTCCAACCGCTGGAGCAGGTCCTCCGCACTGGTGATTTGTTTTTGGATCATGCCTTCGCACAATTGCTCCACCAGGCGCCGCACCGTCGGCTGGGTCAGCGGCACCAGCCGAGATAACAACTCCCCCAACTGCGCCAGCGTCGCTTGCCCCCCGTCGGCTACCAATTCCCGCAGCCGAAACACCGGCCCTTCCACCCGCAAAAGCGGAGGATGCAACAAACTGCCCGCCACCTGTTGATAACTCAACATCGGCCATAGGCGCGCGATTTGCCACAGCCAACTCAACTGGCGAAACCCCGTCGCCTTCTCCCAGGCCTTCCCAAACAGTTGCACCGGTTGCCCAGGCCGCGCTACGGTACCACATTCCTCCGGCAACAACGGCACCTGGCTCAACACCAACCGCGGCTGCCCCCCTACCGGCATCACCCCGTGAATCTGGGGCAAATGCAACCGCCAGGGGAATAACCGCAGATAGGGCTGCGCCTCCGTGGGAATCACATCCAAACTCAACGGCGGACGACCCGGCTGCAAATCCAACAGGACATTCGGCCCCCGCAGGCTGTAGCGTTCCCGGTAGTCGCGCTCCCACTCCGTCCCCACCAGCGATGGCCCCGGCACCCACAACAGCACCGTCTGCAGGGGCGACCCACAGACCTGACAAAACCGATTGGTCTCAGGATTCAGGCTGTAACAATTCGGATTGGAACATTCGATACGGTCCATCCATCCCGCCTGTGGTTGCACCCCTGGGGCATCCGTTTTCGCCAGCCTTGTCTTTTGATTTTAGCCTATGCCTCCTCCAGCGCCGCAATCCCAGGCAAAATTTTCCCCTCCAGCAACTCCAAACTCGCCCCGCCCCCGGTGGAAATATGGCTCATCCGGCCAGCCAACCCCGCCTGTTCTACCGCCGCCACCGAATCGCCACCGCCAATAATCGTGGTACAGCCCCGGTCGGTCAACTGCGCCAAGGTTTCGGCCACCGCCCGCGTGCCGACCGCAAACCGGGGAAATTCAAACACCCCCATCGGCCCGTTCCACACCACCGTCTGACAGTCCTGGAGCGCCTGTTGAATCTGCGCCACCGACGCTGGTCCAATGTCCAACCCCATCCAGTCGGCGGGAATGGCCGTCACCGGCACCGTCTGCGCCTGGGCATCCGGGGCAAACTTATCGGCCACCACCACATCCGTCGGCAACAGCAAGGTCACCCCCCGCGCCTGGGCTTTGGTCAGCAACGCCTGCGCCAAGTCCAACTTATCCGTTTCCACCAGGGATTTGCCCACGCCTAGCCCCTGCGCCTGGTAAAAGGTGAAAATCATCCCCCCGCCCAGAATCAATTTGTCCACCTTCTCCAACAGCGCCTCGATCACCCCAATTTTGCTTGACACCTTCGACCCGCCAATGATTGCCACCAGCGGCCGCCGGGGGTTGTCAATGGCCCCTTGCAGGTATTGCAATTCTTTTTCGATCAAAAACCCCGCCACTGCCGGTTTGAGATAGCGGGTTACCCCCTCGGTCGAGGCGTGCGCCCGGTGCGCCGTGCCAAAGGCATCGTTGACGTACAGATCGGCCAAACTTGCCAATTGCCGGGCAAACTCCGGATCGTTGGCCTCTTCCTCCGCATGAAAGCGCACATTTTCCAACAGGGCCACCTGCCCGTTGGCCAACCCCTGCACCACCTGGGCTGCGGCCTCGCCGATACAATCCGGGGCAAACGCAACCGGCATCCCCAACAATTCCCCCAACCGTGCGGCCACAGGCGCCAGACTATTCCCCTCTTTGACCAGTTGCACGGCCCCTGTGGCCTTATCTTTTTTGAAGGGGCGTCCCAAGTGGCTGCACAAAATCACCCGCGCCCCCCGTTCCCGCAGATAGTTGATGGTGGGCAGCGCCGCCCGAATGCGGGTATCGTCGGTAATGCGCTGATCCTGGTCCAAAGGCACATTAAAATCTACTCGCACCAAAACCCGTTTCCCCGCCAGGTCCTGCTCTGTCAGAGCCGCCAGTGTTTTTTTTGCCACAGGGTACCTCCCCAAAAATCTGAAATAATAATGGATGTAGGCCTCATGGCATCCCATTGTACCGGCGAACCGGCTCCGCAAACCCCTATGTTTCACAAAGTTCTTTTGGCGCTCGACCACAAGCAAGAACCCCTGGAACCCGCAGTTTCCCTGGTGAACTTTTGCAAGGCTAGCTTGACCCTGTTGGCGGTGGTGCCAACCGAAGCCGAGGTGCCTGCGGCGGAAAGTTGGTTGGGGACGGTGCAAAGCGCCCTGGCCGACCGCCAGATTCCCGTGACCGCCCTCGTGCGGGTGGGGCAACCGGCTTTTACGATTTGCGATGTGGCGGATGAGTTGAATATGGATTTGATCATCGTGGGCTGTCGGGGCACAGGCTTGACCGAGGAGGGCATGGCCGAAAGCGTCAGCATCCGGGTGATCAACCTAGCCCCCTGCCCCGTGTTGGTCATTCCCTAGGGTTGCCTGGTACCCCCGCGCCAACAAATTGCCCCCTAACACCAGCAGCAAGAGCACAAACGCCGCCGCCCAAGCCACCTCCTGCTGGTTGGCAAAAGGCGATAGGGCAAAGGTGTAAATTAAAACGGGCAACGACGCCACCGGCTGGGTGGTCAACGCGCGCCACCCCAATTCCGCCAGCGGCAGGTAATTCTGAGCAAACAACGCCGTAAACAGCAAGGGCGCCGTTTCCCCGACCACCCGCGCCACCCCCAAGGTCAGGCCCCGCACAATCCCCGGCCAGGCCTGGGGCAACAAAACGCCCGTGACCACCTGCCAAGGGGTCGCCCCCAACGCCCAGGCCCCTTGGCGTATCTCCAGCGGCACGGCAGCCAAGGCCACCTGCGTCGTGGTGGTCAAAATCGGCAGCATCAAGACCGTCAGGGCCAAGGCCCCCGCCAGCGCCGAAAACCGTCGGGTTGGCACCACCACCACCCCAAACACAAACACCCCCACCACCAAAGAAGGTATCCCTGCCAAAACCTCCAACCCCAGGGTCACTAGCCGCACCAGGCCCGGCCAGGGGCAAAATTCCTGCAGGTACAAAGCCGCCAACACCGACACCGGCAACGCCATCAGCACGGCCAACGTCATGAGAATACCACTGCCTACCAACGCCGGCCCCAAGCCTCCCCCCCCACGCAAGGGCGCAGGCGGCACCGCGGTCAAAAGTTCCCAGCCCCGCTGCAGCCACTGCCTCCCGCCCCGATAAACTACATAGCCCACCACCCAGCCCAGCACCCCGATGGTGATAGCCACCGCCAGCCCCACCCACCCTGCAAGCAGCCTATCTACTTGCCGCCGCCAGCGATTCATCCCTCGCCCCGCAACAGCCGCCCTACCTGCCGCAGCAGGGGAGAACGCCAGCCTGCCGCATCGATCACCGTGACCCCCGCCGGTATCAGGTCAACCTCCCCCGGCTGGCCCACCACCACCACCAACGGTTGCCCCGTTTGCGCCAATTCCCCCAACACCTGCCGCTGCCCCGGCCACCGCAGCGCATCGTACAGAAGAAGTACATGGGTTGTGCAAGTACGGTTAGCCCAACCATCTCCCGTTGGCATGGCCCTGTTGGCATCCAAGCAGGTCATCACCACTGCAGCCGTTGGGATGCCCAGTAACGCCGCCATCTGGGCCGGGTCCAACCAACAGGGTTCCCACAGCACCCAATCGGCCACGGGCGTCACATCCGGGAGATACAACCGCACCGGCCCTGGCACCGGCAGTCGGCCCTGGGGGTCGCGCACCACCCGCACCGCCGCCTGCGCAATCCGTTCGGCCAAGAGAATCGCCGGTTGCCAATCCTGAGTCGGGGGCAACACCTGGGCCACATCCGCCTGGGCCATCAGGTGCTCTATCCGGTGCAGCGCCAGGTCCCACTCCGGTAACGCTCCCTGCTCGACCACCGCGCTTAAGTGTCTGAGCACCGCCTGCCAATCCTCCTTTTTGGCCCCCACCAACGCCACATCATGCCCGGCTTGCAGGGTTTTGCCAAGGCGTTCCGCCAGCGTGCCCCCCGCTGCCACCGCCCCCATCTGCAAGTCATCGCTGACGCACAGACCCGTAAACTGCAACGCATCCCGCAGATAGGTTTGGAGGACCTGTCGGGAAAACGTGATGACATTCTCCCCATCCAACGCCGGCACCAGCACATGGGTGGTCATCACCGTCGGCAATCCCGCCGCTATCGCCGCCCGAAAGGGTTGGGCATGGGTTGCCAGTTGGGCCGGGCTTAAATCCAAACGGGGGAGTGCCTGATGGGGGTCCACCGGGGCGCAACCCAACCCCGGAAAATGTTTGCCGCAGGGGACGACCCCCGCCTGTTGCATGCCCCGCACCATCGCCAGCCCCAAGCGGGTAACCACCTCCGGATCACTTCCAAACGCCCGCCCCCCCAACGCCGGATTGGGTCGGTCGCCCAGCACATCCAAAACAGGGGCCAAATTCCAGCCGATTCCCAGGGCGCGCAGTTCCTGCCCCAATTCCCAGCCCACCGCCTCTGCCCACCGTTCCGCCTGCGCCCGGTCCCGTTGCGCCACCCGCCCCAGGGCATAATTCCCCGGCCAAGGGGCACAGCCTGCCAGATGGCGCATGACTTGCCCCCCTTCATGGTCGATGGCCATCACCACAGGCCGCCCCAGCCGCTCGCGCAACCAGGTCAGTTGTTTGCGCAATTGCGGCGTCACATTACTGCGAAAAAGCACCAACCCCATCGCCCCTGTCTGCCGCAACAACGCCAGCGCCGCCTCCCCAATTTCCCCTGGGGGCGCCCCCAGCAGTAACCGCCGCCCCACCGTCACCGGGCTTGGGCACAATACCGTTCCACCAAAATCCGGGCCGCCACGTCATCCACCGGTCGGGGCAAAGGCCGCAACCTGGCAGGCAAAAACCGCCGCCACCCCCGCGCTGGATACAGCTCCCAGTATTTTTTGTGCGCCTCCTGCGTGCTGTAGCGCTCGTCCACCGTCACCACCGGTACCCCCGGCAACGCCGCCGCCAGCCGCTGCCGCCACTGTTGGTGGGTGGTCTGGTCCCCCATCACCACCACCTCCGGCTGATACTGTTGGCATAGGGTACGGAGAACTGCCAGCGCCTCTGCTGCCGGCACCACCCGTTGCACCGGCCATTCGCCCTGGGCCGAGCGCACCACCACCCCGCATTTGTCCCGACCGGGGTCAAACCCCAAAATCACCGGCATCAACGGGGCAAAGCGCTCAACACTTCGCGGGCCGCCGCCAGGGTTTGGTCAATATCCGCTTCCGTATGCGCCAAACTGGTAAACCCCGCCTCAAACTGGGACGGCGCCAGATAAATCCCCCGCTCCAACATCCCCCGGTGAAAACGGCTGAATTTCTGCACATCCGCCGTCTTGGCCTGGGCGTAATTTTTCACCGGCCCCTGGGTAAAGAAAAAGCCAAACATCCCGCTGAGGCTGCCGGTACACATAGGATGCCCCAATTCATCCGCAATCGCCTGCAACCCCTGCACCAAGCGGGACGTCACCCGTTCCAAATGCTCGTACACCCCCGGACGCTGGAGCAATTCCAGGGTTTTGATCCCCGCGGTCATCGCCAAGGGATTCCCCGAAAGTGTCCCGGCCTGATACATGGGGCCTGCAGGCGCCACCATCAGCATGATGTCTTTACGTCCCCCGTAGGCGCCCACCGGCAGCCCACCGCCAATAATTTTTCCGAGCGTCGTCAGGTCAGGCATAACGCCAAAGTATTCCTGCGCCCCCCCATAGCGGATGCGAAACCCGGTCATCACCTCATCAAACACCAACAGCGCCCCGTACCGCTGGGTGAGTTCCCGCAGCCCCACCAAAAATTCCCGCTCCGGCAGAATAAACCCGGCATTGCCCACCACCGGTTCCAGCACCACCGCGGCAATGTCGTCGGGATACCGGGCAAACAGGTCCGCAACTGCCTGCAGATCGTTGTAGGGAGCCGTCAAGGTCGCCGCCGTCACCGCTTTGGGCACCCCCGGCGAATCCGGCAAGCCCAAGGTGGCCACCCCCGAGCCGGCCTTGACCAGAAACATATCCGCATGGCCGTGGTAGCAGCCCTCGAACTTGATGATTTTCTCCCTGCCGGTAAACGCCCGCGCCAACCGCAAGGCCCCCATGCAGGCTTCCGTTCCCGAATTGACAAACCGCACCATTTCAATACTGGGCACGGCGGCAATCACCATTTCCGCCAACACATTCTCCCAGCGGCAGGGCGCCCCAAAACTCGTACCATTGCGCGCCACCGCACAAATTGCCTCGATTACCTCCGGGTGGGCATGGCCACAGATGGCTGGCCCCCACGTACCCACGTAGTCAATATACCGGTTGCCGTCCACATCCCAGGCGTAGGCACCCTGCACCCGTTCAAATACGATGGGCTGCCCCCCCACCGCCTTAAACGCCCGCACCGGCGAACTGACACCCCCCGGCATCAGGTTTTGCGCCTGCTGAAACAAGCGCTGGGACTCGCTGGTATTCCAAACGGTGGCCACCATGACGGTTACTCAACAGGGAACATCCCTAGTTTAACCCCTGTAGGCAGTTCCTGGACAACCGCCTGGCCCCCCGGCTAGGAAAGCGGACCATTTTATCCTGATACCATCTGACAGAAGGGTTGTGACGCTTGGTGAGAATCACGGCAGATCAACAACTCAACCATCTAGGCCCAACATTCTGTAACAGATAACAGATAATAACTATAGTCATTTCGGTTTAGAATGCGACACTAACTTGTGCAATAATTACGAATGATTTCATCAATGGTGGTGCCAGGAGGAGCATACATCCACAATCTTTTTAATGCGCTAAAGTCATGCTCAATAGCATTGAGGTCTGGGGAATAAGTTGGCAAAAATAACAC
>NZ_JBRCEP010000018.1:0-31859 GCF_053491055.1 Gloeomargarita sp. | reverse complement strand
ATGTTCAGGCCAAAGCACTTTTGGGTTATTTCCGTAAGGCGCAAACCTTTTATCCATCCAAAGTCATGACAAAACATCACCCTGGTCAGGGAAGCCCAGCTACTCAACGGGACACCAGAACCATAACAAGCTCTGGATGAGACCCTTTACACGATGCAGAGGGCACTCCGCGCCGCTTAAGCGAATGGGCGAGATTATAGTCAAGCAGGGTAAGGTCGTCGTATTATAGGATAGATGCTGTGGAGAAAAGCGATGGCAAGACCATACAGTTACGATTTGCGTCAAAAAGCAGTCGAAGCAGTCTTAAAGGGGGCAAAACTAGTTGAGGTTAGTCAATTATTTGGTATGAGCATCAGAACCGTACAAAGATGGTTAAAAATGTGGTCAGAAACTGGTGATTATCGGCCGAAACAGAACGATCAAAAAGGTCATAGTGCTAAGCTTACTGATTGGGAGAGATTTCGCCAATTTGTCGAAGCAAATCCAGGGTTAACGCAAAAAGAAATGGGAGCCATTCTCGGTGTCAGTCATACAACCATTGGTCAAGCCCTGAAAAAAATCAACTTTACCCGTAAAAAAATACTCTTATGAAGAACAAAATGAAGAGGAGCGACAACAGTTTATCGAGATGATGAAAGAGGAAAAGGACGAAAATTTAGTCTATATTGACCAGTCTGGGATGGATAATCGAGATGTTTATGAATATGGTTGGGGGCTAAAAGGACAAAGAATACATGGTCAGCGACCTGGCAAAAAGAGAGAGAGAATAAGTATTAAGTATGATGAGTGGTTATAGCTAGGTAGGTTAAGGTTGTCGCCTGAAGATTCATGGCTACGCCATTGTGGGGTTACGCCCAGCGGCCTATGTCATGTCAACCTTTGCCTGCTTAGCTATAACACAATCTCCTCCTTGCAAGCCAAGTCTATGTTGACATATCCCCAAAAAGAGTAGCTGAGTTCATTGAAGTTCAGCGTTTTTCAGTAGATAGCTGATTAGAGGCATCCCTGTCTGCTCACCGCTTTGGACAGCTTGCGGTTTTTCATCATCCCTTGCACATTCAAGTCTTCCAAAACCACGGCTTGGTTCTCGCTCGTGAGTTTGGTTGACAGCTTGTGCAGGAAATCAGTCCGCATATCGTCAATACGACAGTGAAGTTTGGCAATTCGCAACCTGGTGCGCTTCCACCGATTTGAGCCTTTGACCCTCCGTGCCAATTGCTTTTGCAGTTGAGCAATCCGGTCATACAAAGGGGCGTAGTTAGGGCTGTGGTGCTTAGTCCCATCACTACAGGTAGCAAAGGTTTTGATGCCTAAGTCAACCCCAACGCTAGGAGATTTTGCCTTGATTTTGACTGGTTCCACCTCCACAACAAAACTGAGAAAGTATCGTTCTGCACTGTCTTTGATGACCGTAACAGAACTAGGCGAGCTTGGTAGAGGACGGCTCCAGATAGGCTTGACCACTCCTATCTTGGCGAGATACACTCCTTCTCCTTGCAGGGAGAACGCATCCCTCGTCAAGGTAGCCGATTGCCTAGATGCTTTCTTTTTGAACCGTGGTCGCCTTCCCAACTTCTGGAAAAAGCGCTTGTAGGCAGTATCTAGGTGTCTCAATGCCTGTTGTAGGGCAACACTTGACACTTCCTTGAGCCACCCCACTGAGCGCTTTAAGCCCGTCAGTCTTTGGGCTAGGGCGTTGTAGCCTAAGTACTTCCCCATCGATTGGCAATGGGCTAAAGCCTCATTCCAGACATACCGTACACAACCAAACAGTTTAGCCAGGCTGTTCTTCTGTTGGTCTGTCGGGTAGAACCTATATTTATATCGGGCTATCATGTGCTAACATTGAGTTGGTATGTTTATTCTAGCAGATGGAATTTAGAAAAGACCGCAACAGTGTATCCAGCTTGCAAGCCCATCTGGTCTTTGTCACCAAATACAGGCGGAAAATCCTGACTCAAGAGAGCCTAAGGTTGATAGAAGAGTCCTGCAAAGGTGTGGCAAAAAAGATGGATTTTGAGGTTTTAGAGTTTAATGGCGAGGCAGACCATATCCATCTTTTGATTGCCTACCCACCTAAGTGGTCTATTTCTGAAATGGTGAACGCCCTGAAAGGAGTTTCTAGTAGGAGATATGGACAGGCTAGGTTCCCAAAACCTTACGGCAAAACAGCTCTGTGGAGTCCTAGCTATTTTGTATCCAGCGTTGGTGGTGCTCCTCTCAATGTCTTGATTTCTTACATCAAAAACCAAGAAAAGCCGCCCTCTAGGCGTAGCCGTGCCGTAGGCATAAGGACGGGGTTTTAGACCCAAGTTTCTTGATAACTTGGCCGGTGGGGGAGTGGGATTACGCAGGGCCACCACCATCATCAGCAGCACCGGCACAGTAATTGTGATTGGAAATCCGGTGCCTTCGATTCTCAATTTCGTCGCCCCGACCGCCCAACGGTCTGCCCGGTCATTGCTCAGGGCAGGCGCCAGGCATTACACCCATTCATCGCCTGGTCTAAACCCTGTTTGCTTCCCAGTTCAACTACCTGCACCACCTGCGCCAAAATCACAGGCAATTTCTCTTTTTGTTCGCTATTAAATTCCTCCAGAACGTAATGGGCGCTATCTCCCACCAATGGACGACCAATCCCAATACGTAAACGGGGAAATTCCTGCGTGCCCAAATGCGCGATGATCGATTTCATGCCGTTGTGCCCCCCGGCAGAACCCTGTTTTCGCAAACGCAACCGACCAAACGGTAAATCTAAATCGTCGTAAATTACCAACACATGGCGGGGCAGAATTTTGCACCAATGGCACATTGCCTGTACCGCCTGTCCCGAATGATTCATGTAGGTATTGGGTTTGAGTAGGATGATGTCTTGGGCTTGGGCCACCCACCCGTGAAATTTGCTTTTTTCCTGCCAAGTGATCCCCCACTTTTCGGCCAGCATATCTACGGCCATAAAACCCACATTATGACGGGTAAACGCATATTTACTCCCCGGATTACCCAGACCGACAATCAACTGCCAAGGGGACATGAACAGATGATTTAACCCTGGGATGGTGTAGGTAATTCGCAGGTGATTCCTTCGCAGGCGGTAACTTGGGGAACCAAGGGCACATCCGGTTGGTCATAGCGACGCAACAATGCCCCAAAATCATCTAATTTCCGCCGTCGCAAAACATCCTGCATTAACTCCTCATACCGTTCTTTACTAATGGGTTCAAAGGGTAAACGGGGAAAGGTTTGCAAGGCATCAAAGCGGGATAACAATGCGGCGCTAATGTACCCCTCATCCTGTTGAATGGCTTGGTAAATACGGTCGGCCAATGCTTCAATTTCATGCTCCCGAAACTCAATCGTGGCGGAAGTGTTGTGCGTTGTGTAGTTCTGCTGGACATTCATGTAAAAATCAAATTGCGCCAGGGCGCTGAACTGACTAATATCAACTCCTGCTGCATCAGCAATATCGGCCCAGGAAACCGCCACCGGAATTTCCACCAACCATTCTTGGCAGCGGGGATCAAAAGGATCATTGAGTAAATTGCCCTGTTCATCCTTGTCCGATTGTCCCGGCACCACCGCGTACCCATAGTCCATACAGGCCAGCGCCACCGGGTCATTCTTGGCAAAGGTAATCCGGCGAATATAGCGCTGCGCTTTCGGGGGATGCCAACCGGGAGAGGCATTGGTGAGCAAACTTTTCGTGCCCGCAGGTTGTACCGTTGTACAGCGATTGGGTCGCCGCAGGCCATGCCGGTCACAGTAATCCCACACCACCCGATGCACCACATCCCGCCAAAATTGCAGATAATCTGCTTCTTTTTGCCGCAAAATCAAACCCAATTCATTCCGCGGGCGACCTGCTGCCCACCACTGCAACCATTCCTTACCAAACGTATGCACAAAAAAGTCAAACAACCCCGTAAAAGACACCCCCACAATCGGGTCAAGTTCGCGGGAATACTGGAATCGGGGTTCAACAAAACGGTGATGCAGGAGTGCCGCCACCGATAACGCCCCGGCGGTAAATGCTTTTTCCTGCTCCTCAAAGTTGTGGGGATCAATTTGATTCAGGTGAATTTCAGACAAGTTGCAGTGAAAGTCTGCCCCGATAATTTCACCGCAGGGGTTTAGCCCATAACGGCTCATGCGGTGGTCCAGTTCCGCTTCCAGTTCCGCATCGGCAGTTAGCAGCAGGTGTTCAGGGGTTTGGGTCATCAGGAACTCCCACAATGAGCAGTTTTCATGATATACCCCTGGGGGTACGACGCGATATAATCGCAGTTAAAGAGACCTAGGCAGCCGGGCAGCGGCTGGTTGCGTCTATGGCCACTTTGAGAATTGTACTTAACGACCAGGTGTTGGAGCCGGAATGGGTTTGCCAGAATTGCCCCCTTGCCAGTCACACAGGCGCGCCGCGTTGGTGGAGTGGGCGCCTAGGGTGTGGTCAGCCGGCGCAGCGGGGGGAGGCCCAGGAACCCCTAACGTTTGAATGTGCGATGGGGTTTCGGGTGGTGGCGCTCCGATGAGGCTCTGATTTGCCTATAGTGGAAATAACGACGATTTCACAGGGTTTGCGGATGCCTACCTACAGTGCGACTGCTGACGCCTACCAAGGGGAATTTCGCCGCCTGCAAGGATTGTTGCCGGGGGAGATGCGGGGCTGGGTGACGATTGTGCCCGCGACGGGGATGAATCCGCCGGTGATTACGTCTGAGGAGGTGGATAAAGACCAGGTGGAGGTGCAGATTGACCCGGTGCGCTGGGAGCAGTTGGCGCTGGATCAGAGAAATTTGCTGTTTTGGCATGAGGTCGCCCGCATTCAAAATGACAGTCTGCCCAAAGAGGGCTGGGAAATGGCGGCCCTGGCGATTGGTCTGGGGGGGACGGTCGGGGAACTGTGGGTGCAAGATACGCTGCTGTTGTTGCTGTCTTTGGGCTTGACGGGGTTTGCCGGGTATCGGCTGTGGCGACGGCACCAAAAACAAAACGCCCTGAAGTTGGCTTTCCAGGCGGATGAACGGGCAATTCAACTGGCAACGCAGTACGGCTATAGCCTTCCCAATGCCTACAAAAGCCTGGGCAGCGCCCTGAAATTGCTGGCGGAACAGACTCCTGACAAAGGCCGCCGCCGCCGTTACGAAGCCCGCCTGGAGGCGCTCAAACGCAGTGCGCAACGGGCGAAACAGGCCAGTCGCCACCGCGCGCAAGCGGAGTTTTAGGTATTTGTGCGAGAGTGAACTTGACACCTGCTTACAATGGGTAGTAAATAATAGTAGTGTGGTGATCTTTTGTGTGATGTTTTAATAAAAGGTTGTTTTTTTAATTGATGTTATATGCCTCGCATTTTGGTTATTGATGATGATGCTGCGATTACGGAGTTGGTCAGGGTCAACCTGGAGTTGGCGGGTTATGACGTGAGTGAGGCAAGCGATGGGGTCAAAGGGCAGGCGTTGGCGGTGCAGCTGCAGCCGGATTTGATCATGTTGGATTTGATGTTGCCCTGGGTGGATGGGCTGACGTTGTGCCAGCGGTTGCGGCGGGATGAGCGCACGCGGGATATTCCAATCCTCATGCTTACGGCCCTCAGCCAGACCCAGGACAAGGTGGAGGGGTTCAATGCGGGGGCGGATGATTACCTCACGAAGCCGTTTGAGGTGCAGGAGATGTTGGCGCGGGTGCGGGCGTTGTTGCGTCGCGCGGACCGGGTGCCTCAGGCGAACCACGGGGAGATTCTCAGCTACGGCCCCTTGACCTTGATCCCGGAGCGGTTTGAGGCGGTGTGGTTCAATCGCACGGTCAAATTGACGCATTTGGAATTTGACTTGCTGCATTGTCTGCTTCAGCGGCACGGGCAAACGGTCTCTCCCAGCGACATTTTGCGGGAGGTGTGGGGCTACGACCCCAACGATGATATTGAGACGATTCGGGTGCATGTGCGGCATTTACGCACCAAGTTGGAACCGGACCCCCGCCATCCCAAGTACATCAAAACGGTGTATGGGGCCGGGTACTGTTTGGAATTGCCGCCGGAGGGCAACGGTTTGCCCAACCAGAACCAGATGGCCGCTTCCTAGCAGGGGGCTGGTACGATAAAAGAGGTGGCGCGGGTAGGTGGTTCCATGACCGCGGAGACGGTTGCGGAAGGCTATTGGGTGGAACGGGTCAAGGGTACCCGGCGTTTGAGTAATTATTGGTGGGCGACGGTGGTGGGGCTGGGGGGACTGGGCTTTTTGCTGGCGGGGATTTCCAGCTATACCCAGGTGAATTTGTTGCCCTTTGCCGACCCTACCCAGTTGATTTTTATGCCCCAGGGGCTTGTGATGGCGGCTTATGGGGTGGCTGGCATTGGGTTGAGTGTGTTTCTGTGGTTGCTGATTTGGTGGGATGTGGGGGGTGGTTTCAACGAGTACAACAAGCAGACCAACCAGGTGAAAATTTTTCGCTGGGGGTGGCCAGGACCAAACCGGCGGGTGGAGTTGGTGTATCCTTTGGCGGAGGTGCAAGCCGTGCGGGTGGAGGTCAAGGATGGGTTTAATCCCAAGCGGGCCTTGTACTTACGCCTGCGGGGAAAGCGGGATATTCCTCTGACGGAGGTGGGGCGCCCCCTGGCGCTGTCGGAATTGGAGGAGCGGGCGGCGCGTTTGGCGCGGTTTTTGGCGGTGCCGGTGGAGGGGTTGTGATGGCGCGGTGGTGGTGGCTTGGTTTTGTGGTATTGTGGCTGCTGGGTTGTCAGGCCAACGCCGATAGCCTTACCCGTCCCCCCCAGCCGCAGGAGATGGCCATGAGTGCGAATTGCAATATCCCGCCGGAGTTGGTAAAGCCGTTGCAGGGCTATCCCTGTTTGCGGGGCAAAGCGACGGTGGAGTTGGTGGTCAACGGCAAGACCATTACCCTGGAGGTGAATGGGGAGGATGCGCCGGTGACGGCGGGGAATTTTGTGGATTTGGTGCAGCGGGGTTTTTATAACAATTTGACGTTCCACCGGGTGGTCAAGGAACCCCAGCCGTTTGTGGTGCAAGGCGGCGACCCCCAGGGGAACGGCACGGGTGGTTTTGTGGACCCCCAGACCCAGCGGGCGCGGCTGATTCCTCTGGAAATTAAGCCGGTAGGGGCGGCACAGGCCCTTTATGGCCGCACGTTCCCGGAACAGAACATTCGCCAAGCGCCAAAGCTCCGTCACCGTCGGGGGGCGGTGGCCATGGCCCGTGCGCAAAACCCTAATTCGGCCTCTTCCCAGTTCTACATCACCCTGGCGGACACCAGTTTTTTGGATGGGAACTATGCGGTCTTTGGCTATGTCACGCAGGGGATGGAGGTGGTGGATCAGATTAAACAGGGGGACCGGATCACCAGCGCCACGGTGCGCCAAGGATTGGAGAATCTGACGACGATTAAGTAATTCCAGAAGGGGCGTCTGGGGGATGGGGTGGACAACGGGCACGGCGCAGTTTCGGATTTGCGCCGGCGATATGACACAATAGAACGGTAATGGGAGCAGCTTGGTGCTTATGACGGTCGCCCTCGATGCCCGTGACCTGTTTCGGCGGGCTTATGAAAACCGCTACACCTGGGATGAGCAATTCCCCGGCTATACGGCTCGGGTGTGCTGGCGAAGGGGGGAACAGCAGGTAACCGCCCAGGTGCGGATCGAACGGGATTTATCCGTGGTGATTGAGGGGTTGTCGCCTGACCAGCCGCCGTATAAAGAATTGCTGGGGTTGCTGCGGGATGTGGTCACCCACCGGCAACGGCGGGATTTTGCGACCGCACATGGGCAGAATGAATTTACGGCTGAAGCGCCCCTGCCGGATGGCAGCGTACCGATTCGGGTGACGGGGGATGCGATGGGTTCCCACTACCGGGTGCGGGGGCCGGTGATTACCCAGGTGTGCCGGGTCATCGGCGGCAGCGCCTTGACCATTGATACCCTGTCGGTGGAACAGACGGCGCAGGGCTATTTCCCGCTGCACTATCGGGTGCAATTGGCGGATGCGGCCACCGGGGCACCCCAACAGGTGATGGACATTCGCGAGCGGTATGCTTTGGTAGATGGCTATTACCTGCTCCAGGAACGGCGGCAAACGGCGACCCAACAGGGGGTGACCACGGAAACGGTGATTGAATTTACGGATTTGCAGTTGTTGGCGGCCTAACCGATGCCCTTTGCGGCGCATCCCCCCTGTCCTGGGGATTGGGAATTAGCCAATTACCATTACTCCCTGCCCCCGGAACTTATTGCCCAGTCTGGGATGGTGCCCCGAGACCATGCCCGTTTGTTGGTCGTTTACCCTGACCACCACGAACATCGGCGGTTTTATGAGTTGCCGGAATTGCTCCACCCAGGGGATTTGTTGGTCTTAAACAATACCAAAGTCCTGCCGGCCCGCTTGCTGGGGACGCGTCCAGGGGGGGGGTTGACGGAATTTTTGCTGTTGGAACCGGGGGAAGCAGCTTGCTGGCGGGTGTTGGTACGTCCGGGGCGGCGGGTGGGGGTGGGCACGGTGGTACGGTTTCCCACGGCAGGACCAACCCGCCTGCTGGGGGTGGTGCAGGGACGGGATGCCAGCACGGGTGGGCGGTGGGTGCAATTCCAGACCCCGGCTGGGCAGGTCATTGACCAAACAGCACTACTACCATTACTCCACAAGCTAGGGGAATTGCCCCTGCCCCCCTACATCCACCACTTTCAGGGCGACCCCAACCAGTACCAAACCGTCTATGCCCAGGTGGAGGGTTCGGTGGCGGCGCCCACGGCGGGATTGCATTTTACCGAGGAATTACTGCAAACGTTAGCGGCGCAGGGGATTGACCAGGCGATGGTGACGCTCCATGTGGGCATCGGTACATTTCGCCCGGTAAGTACTGCAGATGTCCGACAGCATCAATTGCACAGCGAATGGGTGGAAGTCTCGCCAAAGACGGTGGCGCAAATTCGCCACACCCAAGCCCAGGGCGGGCGGGTGATTGCGGTGGGGACGACGGTGGTACGGGCGTTGGAAGGGGCAGCGCAGGGGGGCCAATTGCAGGCAATGACCGGCAAGATTGACTTATACATTTACCCGGGCTACACCTGGCGGGTGATTGATGGGTTGATTACCAATTTCCATTTGCCCCAGTCGAGTTTGCTGTTGTTGGTGAGTGCCTTGATTGGCCGGGAGCGGTTGTTGCAGCTTTATCAAGAGGCAATCCGGGAACGCTATCGGTTTTATTCCCTAGGGGATGCCATGATCATTTTGCCCTAGGATGCCCACCGTCATTTCTGGGAACATTTTTCGCCATGTCCCTATCCTGATGTCCCAACCATGAATGGATATGACACACTAAAATAGGCGCTCCTGACACTGGCCATGGCAACAGTGGTTTTTTCCCCCAAGCGCGTGTGGAAATCTCTGCACTTTGTGGTGCAGCAAATTCCTGTGCTGGATCGTTATTTGTGGCGGTTATTTCTCACCCCCTTTTTATTTGGCATGGGCGCTTTTAGTTCCATCGGTTTATCGGTGGGGGCGTTGTTTGAAACGGTGCGGCGGGTGGTGGAATCCGGGTTGCCCCTGACGGTTGCCTTGCAAGTCTTGGCCCTCAAAACGCCCTACTTTATTGGTTTGGCGTTTCCGATGGCGACCCTGTTGACCACGTTGCTGACCTTTAGCCGTTTGGGCGCCAATAGCGAGTTGGTGGCGTTGCGGGCCTGTGGGGTCCAAGCCCGCCGTTGGGTGATTCCGGCCCTCCTATTTAGCCTCGTTACCACTGGCTTGACTTTTGTGGTGAATGAAGTGGTGGTGCCCGTGACCAATTATCAGGCAACGGTGATTGTGCGGCAGGTGTTGGATCAGGAACGTCCGCGGGTGGAACGGCGAAATATCATCTATCAGGAATTTGACCTAGAAACGGGCAAAAAATTGCAACGCCTGTTCTATGCCAGCCGTTTTGATGGGCGCTATATGCGGGGGTTAACGGTACTGGATTTTTCCCAGGAAGGACTACAACAAATTTTGAGTGCCGAAATGGGCTTTTGGAACCCAGAACGCCAAACCTGGGAGTTTCACAATGGCACGATTTATCTGGTGGCTGCCGATGGGAGTTACCGCAATATCATTCAATTCAACAAACAGGAAATCACCTTGCCCCGTGCCCCTTTGGATTTGGCAACCCAGCAACGCACCCCCGACGAAATGAGTATTCTGGAGGCGCAGGATTATTTACGCATCTTAGAGCGCAGTGGCAACCTCACCAAAATTCGCGAGTGGCAGGTGCGGATTCAGCAGAAAATTGCCATTCCCTTTATCTGTTTGGTGTTGGGATTGGTGGGCACGGCTTTGGGGAGTTTACCGCGTCGCACGTCGGGGGGATGGGCATTTGGCCTAAGCGTAATCATTATTTTTATCTACTACCTGTTGATGTTTATCGGCGATGCGCTCAGTCAAGTCGGCCTGTTGGCGCCGGTGGTAGGAGCTTGGTTTCCCAATATCTTAGGGTTGCTCACCGGCATTTATCTGCTGCACCGAGCCGACCGTTAAACACTCGCCAGGGGGTCAGGAATGCTTGCGGAAGGGGCGGTAAAACTGCCCGTTAAAACAAATTCCAAACGCAGTTTCAAAAAAGTGGCAAATTCTCGGTTGGTGGTCACGACGGCTGCTGCGGGTTGGGGACATTTGGCCTTCACTTCCGCCAATTCTGGAGCCTCCAAAAACGCCGGTCGTTTCACCAGAAAAAAATCAATTTCTTTGCCCTTTTCCTGATAGTGACGGGTGCGCTCCCGCAAGACTTCCTCAAGGGGTTCTATCTCCGTGAGAAATTTTTCGCTGGCGAGGACGTAGTAATAGGTGGTAGGGGTTGGGGATGGTGCCATAGGTCAGCCTACATATCCTCCAGATGCTGGCCTCACCCATTATCTCAAAAATGATGGCCACCTGCTTGGGAAATGATTTTTTTGCCCATCAACCCCCTCCTTGTAATGCCGTCAGATTGGGTGCGAACGCCGGTGTGAATCCGAGGGAGTGCTCAGGATGCGGAACGCCCTAGCACCGCCCGCCCTACCTTTTATGCAAAACTACCGATGACCACCTGTTCAATGCCACTCCCCTGGCCAAAGCCCTTTTTCTTGTAACCAAGCTTTATTGAATAAGCGAGATTGGTAGCGGGCACCCCCATCACACAACACCGTAACAATGGTATGCCCTGGCCCCATCTGTTGCGCCAATTGTACGGCAGCAGCCACATTAATTCCCGTCGAACTACCTAGAAATAGGCCCTCTTTCCTAAGCAGGTAGTACACCATTTTCACGCATTCTAGGTCGGTAATTTGTATGGCATCATCCATCGGCACATTTTCTAGATTGGCCGTAATTCTGGAGTTACCGATTCCTTCCGTTATAGAACTCCCTGATGTTTTCAATTCTCCCGTTTTGACGTAGCTAAAATAGGCACTTCCCAGGGGGTCAGCGACCACGCAGCGAATGTTAGGATTCCGTTCTTTCAAATACAAAGTAACCCCAGCAAATGTGCCGCCCGTACCAATGGCCGCCACCCAAGCGTGAATGTTCCCATCGGTTTGTCGCCAAATTTCTGGCCCGGTTGTCGTGTAATGGGCTTGGCGGTTCGCCAGGTTATCAAACTGATTGGCCCAAATGGCATTGTCCATTTCTTGCGCCAGCCGCGCCGAAACTTTTACATAGTTATTCGGGTCCCGATAGGGAACGGCAGGAACCAGTTTGACTTCTGCGCCCAGTAACCGCAACAAATCAATCTTCTCCCGGGATTGGGTTTCGGGGATCACAATCAAACAGCGATACCCGCGGGCGTTGCAAATATGCGCCAGACCAATGCCCGTATTGCCCGCCGTACCTTCCACCACCGTCCCCCCAGGGCGCAATAACCCCCGTTCCTCCGCATCCCGAATGATGGACCAGGCCGCCCGATCCTTCACCGAGCCACCGGGGTTGAGAAATTCAGCCTTGCCCAAAATGTCACAGCCTGTCGCCTCGCTCAAGGAATTGAGACGAATTAAAGGGGTGTTGCCAATCGTTTCAATAAATCCGTTGCGGATGTCCATGCGCCATATCTCTTAGCTTCGGATGATTACAATTTTACACATAGAAAGTTACACTTAAAAATTGCGGATTTGGGGACGCCGTAGCCAGGTTTCTCGATAGAAATACCCAGCTTATTGCCTACTTGGGCCAAGGGTGTAAGGGCCTGTTCTCAGTTCCTAGGGGTATATTCAGAACCGTTGTTCGTCTGACGGCAGCGGGCATGCTACGGCATGGCAGTCGGCGTAGGGAATGTACCCGTCATCGGCGCACCCACGGTTGCTCAGGGCACCGAGTACCAGTAAAAAATAATGATATAAGATATAATAAAAGGTACTACTTCACATGCCCAAGCCCGTGCCTTCCCCAGAACAAGTCCCTAGTGAACCCGATAAAGAGGCGTTCATCTACGCCCGTTCAACTTATCGCGGGGAATTTACCCCCCAGAAGCTTGTTTTTAATGCCAATTTACAGGAATTTGCTCAGAGAATTGGGATTATTTGTGGGTTAGAGACGGGGGGAAAAATCACCACTGAAGAAGCCTACCAGGAGATTAAAAAGTTGTGGAAGGCGCTCAAAGCCAGTTGGAAGAATTTAGGTTTTCCGGAAGACCAGGACAATTACTAGGTGCGAGCGATGGAGTTTATCCCGCTGGGCCAGGATATTTTTTGGGTTCCAGGGGTATTAAGTCCACAAATCTGCCAGCATGTTATTCAGCAAGAACTCAGGGCAGCCGGTATTTTGTTGGATACAGTGGATACGCAAATTCGCGCCAGTGATATTCTCAATCTCGGTGGCATACAACCGTTACTGCGCTCGACCAACCAACTGTTAATGTCCTGTTTATTGCCGGTCCAAAAATGGCTCCACCGCACCTATGGAATCGGCTTTTATGATATGGAAGCAATCTCGATTCTGCGTTATCGGCCAGGGCAATTTTATCAACGCCATGTGGACAATGTTTTATTGCACAGCCGCCGCATGGAACTGGCCCAAGGCATTCCAACCCGGGATGTGGGGATTGTGGGCTATTTGAATGACGATTTTACCGGCGGAGAAACCTATTTTGACCGCCAGCAGGTGATGGTGAAACCGCAAACGGGGGCCGTGGTGGTTTTTCCCGCCTATTACACTCACCCGCATCAGGCGCTACCGGTGCAGTCAGGGGTCAAATACGCAATGACAACATGGCTCTTTCATAGCCATCCATAGCCAACATTGCCATCCTAAATGAATGATTTCCCAAGGGCTACCAAGAAAAAACCAAGAAAAATCAGAGTTCAGCGCCCTGTTCATCTCCCAGAGGATTATTCTCTTTTTCCGGTGATGGTACGCCCTTTACTGCTGTAGGAATTTGGTCAAAATGGTCACCTGCGCCAAGAGCACAATTAGACAATCTACCAGGCGCAATTGTCCATCAGGAAATTCGATCACAAGGGGTTCAAACACCAGGGAACGGGGGCGTTGCAAAGCTGCTAAGGCCGCATCCACAATCCGCGTCGCCGCCGGTAGCTGTAATTTTTCTGCCTTGAGAACTTCTACCAAAATTTGAATGGGGCGTTTCGGATAAATTTCTGAACTATAAACCTGTTGCATGTGGGATTCAAACCGTTGGCGGCCAATCGCACCAATCACCGTATCCCCCTCCATAATCATCATGCCGGGCACATCGGGGTGGTTTTTCATGTACTCCATCACCTCGCGGGTCAAAGTGGTGGCGGGTACTTTGTAATCAAACGATGGTAAGGCATCGAGGGTGGCGGCGGGGGTTAAATGGCTAAAATCGGGGTAAGACATAAGAGACCTCAACAAAGAATGGGCCAAGCTGCCGGTTTGCAGGGAGCCAATTCTTACCATAGCCAGTTCCCTGTCCCCTGGTGGTTAAGCTAGCGTTAAGGTTGCCGTCGCATGGCCCAGCGGATTTGCCGAATCATGCCGCGCAACAACGCCAGTTCCGCCGGCGTGGGAGCCGCCCGGTGCAAGAGGTGGCGGATTTTGGCCATGCGCCGTGCGCGGGTGTGGGGGTACAGGTAACCGACGCGCAGTAACAAATCTTCTAAATCGTGCAGATAGTCCTCAATCTGTTCCAGGGGCGCGGTGGGAGTGGCTGTGGCGGCGGGGGGTGCCGCCTGCTGGTATTGATAAATTTCGTAGAGGCAAATGCCCACCGCCTGCGCCAAATTGAGGGAAGGGTAATCCGGGCTGGTATGCAGGGTCACCCGCCGCTGGGTCAACTGCAATTCTGCCCAGGTGAGTCCCCGCTCCTCCGGGCCAAACACCAACGCCACTGGCTCGGTGTCCGCCAACAACCAGGGCAAAACCTGTCTCAGGGGTTCACCAGGGGGTGTGCGTCCCAGTGTGCCTACTGCCCGATGACACCCTGCGAGTGCGGTGGTGAGGTCGGGGGCCACCCGCGCTTGGGCAAGAATTTCGGCCGCATGAACCGCCATCTGCCGTGCTTTTTCGCCCAGCCAATCACAACGGGGTTGCACCAAGATCAGTTCCCGACTGCCAAAATTTTTCATCACCCGCGCCACTGCACCCACATTTAATTCCCCCGCCGGTTCTACGAGAATAATCCGCACTGATGCACTACCCATGATTTGTCCATGTGGCAATAATCACCAAGCAAATTTATTTCCGTTGAATTCTATGCAGTTTCATAATGGCAGATTTGGTGATTGTGACGCCCAAAAATCCCCATGGCATAAATGGTCAAAGTCCATAGCATCCATCCCATGACATGAGTAACCATTGCATAAATTATGGGGGTTTCTCAGCAGTTTGTGAGCATCAGCTTCATAGATTTTTACCGGGTTTATAGTCATTTCACCAGAAAATTCAACACTTTGAGGCACCGATAATTACTGTATCCCCTTCTGGGACAGGATTTGTAGGTAAAGCCAAATGTCGCAAACTTGTTTGAAATTACTACAGTTGCAATGGGTTCATAATTATCGCTCCCAAAAAGACTCATTTAATAACCGGTCAGGGTCGGCAGGAAAGGGATTTTGTTTGGGCAAATCATATTTTTGATAGTCGGGATTTTCGCGGAGTAAGATTAGAGCCTCTTGATAACATTGGTCTTGTACTTGCTGGAAGTAGTTTTTCAGGCTGGGCATATCCGCCAGTAATTTTTTGAGAGCTTTTTGATTACGCCGGATGGTATCTGTCCAACCACGATAGTCCTGGGTTAAATCCGTAAAGCATCGTTTCAAAGCATGTTCAAACAGGGTAGTTAAACGGTTTTCTAATTCCCGTTTATCCCTTTTACCCAACCCTTCAAGCTCCTCAATTAAATGGGCTAAATCTAGATGTTGAAATTGCTGGTTTTTTAACAGTTGTATTGTCTTTTCTAACCACAAATTAAAGTCGGTTTCGTAGAGTTTTGCCAGGCTTAATTGTGATGTATTCATAGTAACTACTCCCAAAAAGGCTCTCGTAATAACCGGTCAAGGTCGGCAGGAAAGGGGCAGACTTGGGGAAAATCTGCATCATATTCTATCGTCACAATTGCTAAGGCATCTCGATAGCATTCATCCCATATCACAAGGCAATAATGACGCAAACTAGGAGAATTGTTTAGCAATCTCTTCATTTCAATCTGGGTGCGTTTGAGGGTGCTAACCCAGCCGCGGTAATCGTAGGGGCTTGCTACGTATTTTCTTTTGAGGGCATGTTCAAATAGGGTTGTTAAACGGCTTTGCAATTCCCGTTTATCCCTTTTACCCAACCCCTCAAGCTCCTCAATTAAATGGGCTAAATCTAGGTATTGAAATTGCTGGGTTTTTAACAGTTGTATTGTTTGTTCGAGCCACAAATTGAAGTCGGTTTCGTAAAGGGCGCTCAATTCTTGGGCATATGCCGATGGGGTCATGCTCATTTTTTTTGTGGCGATTTGGTTGTGATTACTCTAGCAATTTTCCCCCCATTGGCGAAGCAAACCCACCCATCCTTTAGGCCGAGGTCATCGCCAGCACCGACACCCGCGCCGCAATCCGTCCGGCTACCTCCCGAAAGGCAACCGCAGCCGCCAATTCCGGGTGTGCCACCACCACAGGTGCACCGGTATCGCCCCCCTCCCGCACAGGGAGTTCCAGGGGAATTTGCCCCAACAAGGGAACCCCCAAAGCCTGAGCCAACTGGGTGCCGCCGTCGCTGCCGAAAATGGGGTAACGTTTTTCCGGCGCATCCGGGGGAATGAAATAACTCATGTTCTCGACGACACCCAAAATGGGCACCCCCAACTGGCGAAACATTTCTAAACCCCGCCGGGCATCGGCCAGAGACACGGTTTGTGGGGTGGTGACAATGACGGCTCCTGCCATCGGCACCGCTTGCGCTAGGGTGAGCTGGGCATCCCCCGTCCCCGGTGGCAAATCCACCAGCAGATAGTCCAGTTCGCCCCACTGCACTTGGTAGAGGAATTGGCGAATCACCCCGTTGAGCATCGGGCCGCGCCAAATGATGGGTTGGGCGGGTGTGACCAGAAACGCCATCGAGACCAGTTTGACGCCATAGTTTTCTGCTGGCGTGAGGACCTCGCCCTGGGGACTGTCGGCCACCACCAACCGTTGCCGGTCCACCCCCAACATCAGCGGGTCGTTGGGGCCATAAATATCCGCATCGAGTAACCCCACCCGCGCCCCGGTTTGCGCCAAGGCCACCGCCACGTTCACCGCCACCGTGCTTTTGCCCACGCCTCCCTTGCCGCTGGCAATCGCCACAATGTTGCGCACGCCTGGGACGCTTTGCCGCTGGGGCAGGGCCTTTTGCTGCGGGGTTTCTGCCGTAGTCACAATTTCCACCTGCTCGATGCCCGGTAGGCTCAAAACCGCCCGCCGACAGTCCTCTTCGATGAACTGCCGCAGGGGACAAGCCGGGGTGGTCAGGACCAGGTTAAAGGAAACCCGCCCAGGGGCAACCTGGATGTGGCGAATCATGTTCAATTCCACCAGGCTCTTTTGCAGTTCCGGGTCCTGCACCGGGCGCAATACCTCTAAAACCTGCTGGGGCGTGACCAACTGACTCATAAATGGCTGGGGTTTTCGCTCAGACTCCATTGGGCATGGTAACCTACTTTGCCTGTTGGTGCAGGCTCCACTGGGCGCGGGCTTGCACCACCGGGTCCTCATCCTGGCTCAAACGGTGCAATAGATGCATCAACCGGGGGCGCAAGGGATCGGGAACCCCCCGCTGCTGCCACAGTTCCACCGCCACCACGACGGCATAGCGCATCCCCCAATCCCCATCCCGACTGACCTCCTCCAGGGTCGTCAGCACGGCCACCTGGGCTGGGTAGGGTTCTGGCACGTCCTGCCAACACAGGTTCCCCAACCCCCGCAAGGCCGCCCGGCGCACGCTAGGGGCAAAATCGAACCGCGCCGCCTCCTGCAACACCGCCAACGCCCGCGGGTCGCCGATTTGCGCCAACGCCCGCACCGCATAGGCCCGCGCCCCGTAGTTGTACCCGTCCAACCGTTGCAGCAGTTCCGGTACCGCCTGCCGTCCCGCCCGCACCAACCCCTGGAGGGCTACCTGCGCCGCCGCCGGATTGTTGTAGCCCAAAACCTCGATAAGTAGCGGAATCACCTCCGGTTGGTCGCTGTGTTGGGCACACTCGTGCACCACCGCCACCAACGCCGCCGGTGAGGCCGCCTGCTGTAACCGTTGTCGCCACGCCCCCATCGCTACGCTTTACCAATAGCCACTTGCGTTTCCACCCAGGCGATGACCTTGTGGCCCAGTTGGGTGCCCTGCAAACGGTCAATCTCCCGGATGCCTGTGGGACTAGTGACATTAATTTCGGTTAGGTAACCGCCAATGATGTCAATACCCACCAGATACAACCCCGCCGCTTGCAAAACCGGCTGTAACCGCCGGGCAATTTCCCGGTCCCGGTCGGTGATGTCCGCAGGTACCGCCTGGGCGCCCACCGCCATATTCCCCCGAAATTCATACCCTTGAGGCACGCGGTTGACCGCCCCAATTGGTTCCCCAGCCAGCAACATCACCCGTTTATCTCCCGCCACCACCTGCGGTAGGTACATCTGCACCATGACCGGTAGATGCCCTTGGGTACTGAGTTCGATCAGGGAATTCAAATTGCGATCCGCCGGGTCCAGATACAAAATCCCTTCCCCCGCCTTGCCGCCTAAGGGTTTGAGCACCCCAGGGCCGTAGCGGCTCAGGAACGCCCGAATTTCCTGGGCATCCCGTGTCACCAGGGTCGGGGGCAGGAGGTCTAGAAAGCGCAAAGCAAACATTTTCTCGTTGGCCTGCCGCAGCGCCGCCGGTTGATTCACCACCAACGTCGCGGTGGGCACATAGTCCAATAGGTACGTTGCCCATAAATAGGCCGTGTTTACCGGCGGGTCCTGGCGCATAAACACCGCCTGCATCGTTCCCAAAGGCCGCCGCACCGGCTCCCCCAACCGATACCAGGGCTGGGGAATCTCATACTGCCCCCGCTGCAAACGCACCGGTTGCAATTGCACAGGCGTTAACCAGGCCCAGGTTTGCCCCTCCTGCACACTGAGCTGGTCAATCCGGGTCACCCACACCGCATGCCCCCGCTCCTGCGCCGCCTCCATCAGGGCCACCGTCGAATCATGCCCTGGGTCAAGCCGCTCAATCGGGTCAATAATAAAAGCCAAATTCATGCCTGCAGCAGGCGGTCCAGCGCACCGGCCTGCTCCAGACGGTACAGGTCATCACAACCGCCGATGTGCTGGCCGTTGATAAAAATCTGCGGCACCGAACGCCTGCCCCCCGCCCGCGCCGCCATCTGCTCCCGCGCCGCCTCATCCCCGTCAATCGCGTATTCCGTAAAGGCAATGCCCTTGCGCTTGAGCAGCGCCTTGGCCCGAATGCAAAAGGGACAGGTGCGCCAGGTGTAAATCTCGACCGTCATGACCGCTGTACTGCCTTAGGCGAGGGAGGTGTCGGGCTTAAAAACAGAGGAATAAACCGCTCAATAAATTTCTGCGGGTCCCGCTGCCACGCCCGCTGCATGATGTCGATGCGCGAACGCTGCAAATCCGGCGCCAACAACGCCCCCGGCAACCGCTCAATCAGATAACCCGGACGCTCCCACACCGGCAAGGTCCCGGCAATCGTCACCAGCCGTTCCACCCGCCGCAGTTCCGCCCCCAGGGTAATGTCCATCCCCGACTCAAACGCCGCCTGTTCAATCGCACTGTAGCGCCGTTTGGCCTGCTGCACCAGCTGGGCATGGCGGGGACTTTGCCGCGCCAATTTCGCCAACCAGCGGTTGCCCCAGCGCACATGGGCCGCCTCCTCCGGGAAAATCCGCTCCAACGTGGTGCGAATGGCGACATTCTCGTCCGTCTGCGGCGCTTGCTTGAGGGCGTGAATGTGGGCGGCAAAATACTCGCACCCCCGCTTTTCCGTGACGTTGATCGCCGCCAGCGAGTCAATGAGAAATTCATCCGTCCCCGGCCTATGCCGCTCCGTATCCAACAGCGCCTCAAATTGCTCGATGTAACTGGTGCCAGGGGGTTTGCCTACCGGCGCGCCCAGATCGCACAGCAAATCCGTCAACCACATGGCATGACGGGCTTCATCGCTGATGTGCCGCGATAGGTCGCGCACCAACTCCGACGGCTGACCGTCAAGTTGTTCAACCAACTCGGTTAAATCCTTACAACTGCGCTGCTCGCTGAAACGGTAGCGGTTGAGGGTAATCAGATGAACTTCCCGATTTTGCACCACCTGCGCCAAGATGGCCCGGGCATCCCATTCTCCGAACTTACGGGGGTAGGCGACGGTCATAGGTCACGCCTCGGATAACCAATGGTTGCGTTTTGTAAACTAGGTTTATCTTACTTTTTTTCGACCCAGACGGCAATGGGTAGGGTTTTCCCCCCCAACTGACGGCGGGCAAGCGTTCTATAGTAGTAAAGTACATGCGTTATGATCCCAAAGTTTTTCTAAAGGTATGGCGATTAAAAAATCTCCCCAACTGCCTGGCCCCCGTACCATCGGCAATATCCTGTTTTTCCTCGGACTGGGCTTTTTGCTGTTGAATTTGTTTTTGCCGGGGTTGTTGGGGCCGCAGATTCCCCAGGTGCCCTACAGTTTGTTTATCCACCAGGTGGATGAGGGGCAGGTGGCGCGGGCGTCTGTGGGACAAAATCAGATTCGCTACCAGTTGCGCCCGGAATTTGGGGGGCAGGTGTTGGCGACGACCCCCATTTTCGATTTGGGGTTGCCCCAGCGGTTGGAAGACCACGGGGTGGAGTTTGCGGCGGTGCCGCCCCCGCGCAACGGCTGGTTTAGCAGTTTGCTGAGCTGGGTGTTGCCACCGTTGATTTTTGTGGCGATTTGGCAGTTTTTCCTAGGAAGGGGGGCAGGTGGCCCGCAAGGCGCTTTATCCATTAGCAAAAGCCGCGCCAAGGTGTATGTAGAAGGCGAAACCGGCAAGGTGACCTTTGCAGACGTGGCGGGCTGCGACGAGGCCAAGGCGGAGTTGGTGGAGATTGTGGATTTTCTCAAGTCCCCGGAGCGCTACATCAAAATTGGTGCCAAGATTCCCAAGGGGGTGTTGTTGGTAGGGCCGCCGGGGACCGGGAAAACCCTGCTGGCCAAAGCGGTGGCGGGGGAAGCTAAGGTGCCCTTTTTCAGCATCTCCGGCTCCGAGTTTGTGGAGTTGTTTGTGGGGGTCGGTTCGGCGCGGGTGCGCGACCTATTTGAACAGGCGAAAAAGCAGGCCCCCTGCATCATCTTCATCGACGAGTTGGATGCAATTGGCAAATCCCGCACCAGCGTCGGTTTCTACGGCGGCAACGATGAGCGGGAGCAAACCCTCAACCAGTTGTTGACCGAAATGGATGGGTTTGAGGCTTCGGGGGCGACGGTGATTGTGTTGGCGGCGACCAACCGCCCGGAAACCTTAGACCCAGCGCTGTTGCGGCCTGGGCGGTTTGACCGGCAGGTGTTGGTGGACCGTCCCGATTTGGCCGGGCGGGAGGCCATTTTGAAAATCCATGCGGCCAAGGTGAAGTTGGCGCCGGAGGTGGATTTGCACAAAATTGCGGCGCGGACGCCGGGGTTTGCGGGTGCGGATTTGGCGAACTTGGTCAACGAGGCGGCCCTGTTGGCGGCGCGCAATCAGCGTAGCGAAGTGACGATGGCGGATTTTGCCGAAGCCATCGAGCGGGTGGTGGCTGGTCTGGAGAAGAAAAGCCGGGTGCTCAACGAGCAGGAAAAACGGATTGTCGCCTACCACGAGGTCGGCCATGCGCTGGTGGGTGCCCTGATGCCGGGGTCGGGGAAGGTGGAAAAAATCTCCATCGTTCCCCGTGGGCTGGCGGCGCTGGGCTATACCCTGCAACTGCCGACGGAGGACCGGTTTTTGCAGACGGAGGAGGAATTGCGCGGGCAAATTACCACCCTGTTGGGGGGACGTTCGGCGGAGGAAATCGTGTTTGGGTCGGTGACCACCGGGGCCAGCAACGACCTCCAGCGGGCAACGGATTTGGCCGAACGGATGGTGACCACCTTTGGCATGAGCAAGGTACTGGGGCCATTGGCCTACCAAAAAGGGCAACCCAATATGTTCCTGGGGACGCCGATGGAGATGCGGCGGGCGGTCAGCGAAGAAACGGCGCAGGCAATTGACCGGGAGGTAAAAGAGATCGTCGAGCAGGCCCATCAGCGGGCATTGGCGATTCTGCGGCACAACCGGGAGTTGCTCGAAACGATGGCGCAGGCAATTTTGGAGACCGAGGTCATCGAGGGGGAAAAACTCCAGCACTGGCTCAGCCAGGTGCAAATGCCGCCGAGTTTCGCGCCGACGCCTACACCCGTACCCGCTTAAGAAGCCTGCCTGTCAGGGGTGGATGCTCCCGTCGGGCATGACTGTCCCTGTGAGGTTGGCGCCAGCGATATTTGCCCCCCGCATACTGGCTCCGGCCAGGTTCGCCCCGGCCAGATTGGCCCCCGCCAGGTTGGCGCCCCGCAAAATCGCCACCACCAAAAACGCCCCTGTCAGGTCTGCCCCTGCCAGATTGGCACCGTACAAATTGGCTTCGGTGAGATTGCTATGCGCCAGGGTACAGCCCTGCATCTGGGCGTTTAGGCCATCTATGCCGCGCAGATAAGCCCCGCGCAAATCTGCTTCTTTAAGCTGCGCTGCACCCAGATTGGCAAAGATTAAATCGGCTTCCCGCAACACCGCTTGATTGAGCCGCGCCCGGGTCAAATTGCAGCGACAGAGAATAGCACCTGCCAAATTCGCCCCCGTCAAATCCGCGTCAAACAAATCCGCCCGGTAGAGATTGGCCCGCTCCAGCACCACCCCCGCCAAATTCAGCCCATGCAAATCCACCCGGTTCAAATCCACGCGCGGGAAATGCCGTTCGCCCGCCTGGTAACGTTGCTGCAACTGTTCCGCTGTCAATTGGCGTGATGCCATTTCTATCGGCTTGTCCATCCTCAAACCCCAGAGCCATCCTCATCGAATGTAGCTTAGTATTGCAACCATCTCCTGCCGCCGGCCACTCTGTGATTATAGTGTCATTACATGAATCGGCAGCCGACCAGGCGCAATTAAGCCATACCCGCTGCCCAGAAGTGTCGCATCTTCAGATAACCATACAAGCATGGTCATTGAGGAGCCAAATTCCCATTTGTAACAAAAAATTTCCCATTAAGCATGCTGCCCGAGGCGCATTGGTGCACTTTTGTTGCAGAGTTCAGCTTTGCTTAATCTTGACCGATGGTGTGAATTTTCAAAAAATTCGTCGTTTTGGCCTGCCCAAAGGGAATGCCGCTAATTACCAAAACCTTATCCCCCGGCGTCACATATTGCCGTTGCAACAAATCGCGCTCCATCTCCTTGAGCACATCCATCACATTGTCGGTAAACCAGCGGGTGAGCACCGGGCGCACCCCCCAGTACAAATTGAGGCGCTGGTAAATGTGCGGATGGGGGGTATAGGCCACAATCGGTGTATGGGGACGTTCTGCCGCCACCAACCGCGCCGTGTACCCTGAATTGGTAAACACAACAATACATTGTAATTTAATCGTATCGTCAATGGCGTGCAGGGCCTCCGCCACTGCATCCACATCCTCGCTGTGGTTGGCCGGGTAGTTGGTAAACTTCACTGCCGGTTCCACTTCGGTCGCGATGCGCGCCAGCATTTCTACCGCTGCCACCGGGTATTGCCCCACTGCCGATTCCCCGGAGAGCATCACCGCATCCGTGCCGTCAATAATCGCATTGGCGACATCACTGGCTTCCGCCCGGGTGGGACGGGGGTTGTGGATCATGCTTTCGAGCATCTGGGTAGCGGTAATGACCGGAATTCCCCGTTGGTTGCACAGGTGAATGATCTGTTTTTGGATGAGGGGCACCTTTTCAGGACTCATTTCCACCCCCAAATCCCCCCGGGCCACCATCACCCCATCACATTCGGCCAGGATGGCTGCCAAATTTTGCACCGCCTGGGGTTTTTCAATCTTGGCGATCACCGGCAGGTCTGCCCCCTGTTCCCGGAGCAACTGTTTGAGGGCCTGCACATCTTCCGGGCGGCGCACAAAACTGAGGGAAACCCAATCTACCCCTTGCGCCACCCCAAAGGCCAAATCCCGTTTATCCTTTTCCGTCATGGCCGGGAGCCGCAGGTCCAAGGTGGGAAAATTCACCCCTTTGCGGCTTTTGAGCAGTCCCCCTTTGACCACCGTGCAGACTACCCGGTTGTCCTGCACCCGCGCTACCTGCAACTCCAGCAACCCATCGTCCAACAGCACCGGCGTACCGGGGGTTGCTTCTTCTGCGATGTAAGGGTAATCAATGCCCACCGTGTCCGGCTGACCGTCCGCTTGCTCCAGGGGAACCAGTGTCACCTCCCGCCCTTCGACCAAGGGCAAACCCGCCGCCGGAAGTTCACCCACCCGGATTTTGGGGCCTTGCAAATCCTGCAACAGCATCAGGGGCAAATCCAACTCCGCTGCCGCCGCCCGCAAATTGGCAATACATTGGGCGTGGTCCTCGTACTTGCCGTGAGAAAAATTCAACCGCGCCACATTCATCCCCGCCCGCAACATTTGCCGCATCACTGCTGGGGAACTGCTGGCCGGGCCAATGGTCGCCACAATTTTGGTGTGATGGATAAGCGGCTTCATCGTGGGTAGGGGTTCATCCACCGCTAAATTAGCACAGGGTTGGGGTTGGGTTGGGGACAGTATAGGGTTAAATTTTCGTTAATCAATGGTTAATTGTGCATGCCCTGGTCACAAGGGCGAGGGTCACGGCAATTGAATGTCAAAATTCGGGGGATTTGGTAGAATAGCGAAAATAGAAGTGTTGCATCTTAAGATAGATTTTGAGGATTTGTGTCAAAATCGGCAGCTAATGAGACAAGCACGGTCATTTCGGAGCTGAATTCTCATTTATAACCAAAAATTTTCTCATTAAGCAGGCTGCCTGACGCGAATTTATGAACTTTTGTTGCAGAGTTCCACACTACTGTGGTTAAAAGTCTAGACAGAGCGATTCTCAAGGATTACCGAAAAGCTATTCCTGAAAACAGCAGCGCCCTCCAAGTGTTTGTTAGCCAAAAAACAGCCCCAGGTATGTCTCACCGCGGGAATGCCGTCCCTGCGTATTTCCAGAGAGAACGCGTGGGTGCAATTCCCGGAACACTTTATCTTGTGAACATTTGGGCAATGGGTTCTACCAAGCTTCGTGTTGACACTCCCACCGCCTGCCCCACACCCCCTGTACGGGAGGCAGAAGATTCTTACGCAGGCCTTAAACGGATTCGGCAAGGCGCTGTCGAGTTACTTTGCCGAGCAACCCCCCCACCCTCTGCACTGGTCGGGTTTTCCACCGTAGTAGGTCCTCGCCTGGGAACGTTAAGCATGATCGGCACCAGGGGAGAGCAACTCGCTTTCGGGCTTTTCCGCCCTGCCCTTTCCTGCGGAGCTACCAAGCTATCCCCTGATGAAATGACCATGCCCCTACCCAGGGGAACCCCACGTCTAAAAAACCTGTTCCACCTCGGCGATTTCGGGGATAAATTCGCGCAACCGCCGTTCGATCCCCATCCGCAGGGTCATGGTCGAGCTGGGACAAGCGCCGCAGGCTCCCTGCAACCGCAGCCGCACCACAGGGCCGTCAATTTCCACTAACTCCACATTACCCCCATCGGCCATGAGGTAGGGCCGCATTTCGTCAAGCACTTTCTCGACGTTTTCCTTCGTCAAGGGCAGGGTTTCCACTATGGTGTCCTCCGCAAACCGACTAGGGAATCAGGTTATCATGGGACAGGAAAGGGGTGCCTGTCCCCAGTTCTCAGTGTAACGTGAAATTTCCGGTTGGGGGGTAAGGTGACAGAGCAGTTGGCAATGGCGCAGTTGGCCGCAACGGATGCGGTGGTGGCGGATTTACTGGCTCGGGAGTTGCAGCGGCAGCGGGAGCATTTGGAACTGATTGCCAGTGAGAATTTTGCGTCACCGGCGGTGATGGCGGCTCAGGGTTCGGTGTTGACCAATAAGTACGCTGAAGGGTTGCCGGGGAAACGCTACTACGGGGGCTGTGAGGTGGTTGATGCCCTGGAGCAGTTGGCGATTGACCGGGCCAAGCAATTGTTTCAGGCGCAACATGCCAACGTGCAACCCCATTCCGGGGCGCAGGCCAATCAGGCGGTGTTTCTGGCCCTGCTCCAGCCGGGGGATACGATTCTCAGCATGGATTTGAGTCACGGGGGGCATCTGACGCATGGGTCGCCGGTGAATCTGTCGGGGATGTGGTTCCGGGTGGTGCATTACGGGGTGCATCCGGAGACGCACCGGTTGGATTACGACCAGATTGGCGAGTTGGCGTTGCGGCACCGGCCCAAGTTAATCATCTGTGGCTATTCGGCCTACCCGCGGCAGATCGATTTTGCCCGCTTCCGAGCGATTGCGGATGAGGTGGGGGCCTATCTACTGGCGGACATAGCCCATATTGCCGGGTTGGTGTGTGCGGGCGTCCATCCCAGTCCGTTGCCCCATTGCCATGTGGTGACCACGACGACGCATAAAACCCTGCGGGGTCCCCGGGGCGGGTTGATTTTGACCAATGACCCGGAGTTGGGCAAGAGGTTAGATAAGGCGGTGTTTCCGGGGGTGCAGGGGGGGCCGCTGGAACATGTGATTGCTGCCAAGGCGGTGGCGTTTGGGGAGGCGCTGCGCCCGGATTTCCGCACCTATATCCAGCAGGTGGTGCGCAATGCCCAGGTGCTCGCGGCAGGGTTGCAGGCGCGGGGCTTGCCGATTATCAGCGGGGGCACGGACAACCATTTGGTGTTGGTGGATGTGCGTCCGACGGGGTTGACGGGGAAGGCGGCGGATGCCCTGTTGGGAGAAATCAATGTCACGGTGAACAAAAATACGATTCCTTTTGACCCCCAACCCCCGTTTGTCACCAGCGGGATTCGCCTGGGAACACCGGCCATGACCACCCGCGGCTTCCGGGAGGCGGAATTTGCGGAAGTAGCAGAAATCATTGCCGACCGGCTGTATCACCCGGAGGACGCGGCGGGGCGGGAACGGGTGGCGCGGTTGTGTCGGGCCTTTCCTCTGTATAGCCATCTACCGCAACGGGAACCCCTGCCGGTTTGAAAGGATGCCGTTTCACCTCCTGGCTTTTTTGCTGGCTGCTGGTGTGGTGCTGTGGACGACCCCCCTGGTGCGCCATTGGGGCTTGCAAGGCGGGCAGGTGGATATGCCCAACGAACGGAAAATTCACCAGCAGCCGATGGTGCGCATTGGCGGGGTATCCATTTTTACGGGCTATTTGGTGGCCCTGTTAGTGGTGTGGTGGGCGGGGGGCTTTGTGGATGCGGCAGGTAACCCCCTCAAAGCGACGGCAGATGCCCAGATTTGGGCGACGACGGTGGGGGGGCTGGTCTTTTTTCTAATTGGGCTGGCAGATGACCTGTTTTCCCTCTCGCCGGGGGTGCGTCTGGTGATGCAAATGGTGGTGGCGGGGTTGGTCTGGGCGGCGGGGGTGCGCATTGATTTTATCACCATACCGGGGCTAGGGCTGGTGTCGTTGGGGGTGTTTAGCTTGCCGTTGACCCTGATTTGGCTGGTGGGCATGACCAATGCCATCAATATGGTGGATGGGGTGGACGGTCTGGCAGCGGGGGTCTCGGGAATTGCCGCGGTGGTGTTGTTGATTGTCAGCCAGTTTATGGGGCAACCGGCGGCGGCGTTGGTGGCGGCGGCCTTGGCAGGGGCTTGTTTGGGGTTTTTGCGCTACAACTTCAACCCGGCCCAGATTTTTATGGGGGATGGGGGCGCCTATTTTATGGGGTTTACCCTGGCGGCGATTGGCACAATTGGCATGGTGAAACGGGTGACGACGGCGGCGGTGATTTTGCCCTACATCATTTTGGCGGTACCGCTGCTGGATATGACCCTGGTGGTGTTTGACCGGCTGCGGCGCGGGAAATCCCCTTTTGCCCCGGATAAACGCCATCTCCACCATCGGTTGCTGCAAGCGGGCTTGTCCCAGCGGGGGACGGTGGCGCTGATGTACACCCTGACGTTGTGGGCCGGGAGTGTGGCGCTGGTGCTGGCGGGGTTTCCCGGCGCGCCGGTGTATGCGGCGATTGCCACGTTGCTGTTGGGGTTTGTCGGCTGGGGGGTGTGGCAACGGATTGCCCGGCGGAGTTCGTGACGATGGTGGGCTTTGGGTTGATTGGCACAGGGTATGCGGCCACGCGGCGGGCAGAATTTTTGGCGCAGGACCACCGGGGGCGATTGGTAGCCGTAGCGGGACACACCTGGGAAAAGGTACAGCAGTTGAGCAGTACGTATGCAGCAGTGGCCTGTGGGCATTGGCGGGACGTGCTTGGCCATCCCGAAGTGGAGATTGTGATCATTGCCACGGTCAATGCCCTGCATGGGGAGATTGCCCGTCAGGCGCTGGTTCAGGGCAAAGGGGTGCTGGTGGAATATCCCCTTGCTTTGGATTACGCTGAGGCGCAGGAAATATGTCATCTGGCCCGCCAACGGGGGTTATTTCTGCACGTCGAACACATCGAATTGCTCAGTCCCATGCATCAGGTGTTACGGGATGTCGTACCCAAATTAGGTCCCCTACAAACGGGGCGGTCGGTGCATTTGGTGGCCCAACAGCCAGCACCCCGCAAATGGACGTATCACTACGGGTTATTTGGTTTTCCCTTTATTGCCAGCTTGGCGCGGATCAACCGCTTGCTGGATTTGCTTGGCCCGGTCGCACGGGTGTTTTGTACCCATCGCATGCATGGCCTGGACGAGGGTTATTACCGCAGTTGTTACGCCAGCGCCCAGTTACATTTCACGCAGGGGGCATACGTGGAACTGGTCTACGGCAAAGGGGAATACATCTGGGAACATCAACAGCATTTCAGTTTGTATGGCACGCAAGGGGGGGTCCTTTTCAACGGTGACCAGGGCGTCTGGGTTACCCCCCAACAACAACACCCCCTGAATTTACCCAGCCGTCAGGGTTTGTTCTATCAAGATATGAACAATGTCCTCAATCACCTAACCCAAGGCACACCGCTTTACACCCGGCCAGAACAGAGTCTCGCGGCTTTGCGGGTAGCTACGGCGTTACAGGCGTCGGCTCAGTCGGGGCAGCCGGTAGTTCTGGGGGAATAGGCGCCGTCTGGGGCGAAGGAGCAGGGGCGGGTGCGGGGGTGTTCACCGTACTGCCGGGGAGCCAACCCGCCGAGAGGATGACCGTCGTACTCATAAACACCACCGCCAGACTCCAGGTCACCCGGTTGAGGGTGGTTTCCGCGCTGCGGGTACTGCTAAATAGCTGCGCCTGACCGCCAATGGCCGCAATGCCCTCTCCCTTGGGACTATGGAGCAAAATTAAAATCACCAGCGCCACCGCACTAAACAACCAAATCGCTTCTACCAGGGTGACAATACTCATAAACGCAGGCACAATCCAAAGGAATCCCTTTTTATCTTAACCGAACCGTACCCCCTGAGCCGTGCGGATCACGTCTGGGTTGCTATGAACCATGCGGCCTCTTGCCGGCGCGATACACACCTACGAACGGTTGTCAGGCGTTTCATTTACTGCTTGATCGGATACACAGAACAATACAACGACACCCAACGTTTGGAGGCGCATTAAATATCTTGGGTCAATGAGTTACGCGTAACGTGACAACAACAGTGAGAATATTGCGCCTACTTTCCTATTGCCCAAGATGGGAAGATTCATCAATCTAGCGTCTGTGGAATTTTGCATAAAGTGAAACAGATACTCATGCGTTCAGGTTACTTCACTGCCATCAAGGATAACCTTACGTCTTATTTTCTGCTGCCATGACCGTCGTTTGCACCCAGCGGCGCAACAGGGGATTGACCAAATCCGGGCGTTCATCGTGGGGACAATGCCCCGCATCCAGCCATGCCACCTGCGCCGCAGGCACTAGGGCATTACACTTTTGGGCCCGCGCCACCGTCATCCAAGGGTCCGCCGTCCCCCACACCAGCAAGAGCGGTGCCTGCAAGGCCCGCATCAACTGATCCAAACGGCGACCAGGAGGTGACTTGAACACCGCCCGAAACACCCCCAACGCCCCCGTATCCCAAGCCGGACGGTAAATACTTTGGATCAACTCTTCATCAATGTGCGTATGGTCCTTGTACACCTGTTGGAGGATGTGCCGAATCACCTGGGGATTGCGCATGTAAAAAAACAAGGCCGTACTGGCCAGTTCCACCAACCCTGGAATTTGGAACAACCACTTTTGAATGGGGTTGGGACGAACGCTATCTTCCCCCACCGGCCCGGCACAGTTTAACAGCGCCACCCCCCGCGTCCACTGGGGACAATCCACCCCAAAACACAAGGCCGCATAGCCCCCCAAGGAATTCCCCACCAACACCACCGGCTCGCCAATCACCTGGGTCACAAAATCCCGCAGTTGTTCCCGCCACAATTCCCCTGTGTACGACACCGGCGGTTTCTCCGACCGGCCAAACCCCAGCAAATCCACCGCCCACACCCGATGATCCTGAGCCAAATCCGGCAGGTTGTGCCGCCAATGCACAGTTGACGCCCCGAACCCATGAAGCAAGAGCATCGCTGGCCCCTGCCGTCCCGCCTGTACCCAATGGGTACGCCACCCCTGCCACGTGCGGTACTGGCTTTGGCAATCCACCTGCATCCCCGTCATGGGTTCTGCCTTTACGTTTCGTTACATTCCTCATTGTAAAGCTCGAGAAGCAGTGGTGCCAGCCATGCCTGGGAAATGACTGGGATGTCCCTAAGGCGGGTAAAATAGGACTAGGTAGAAATTCTAAACTGACCTGCCATGCCAGCCCCCTTGACAGCAGACGATACCAGCAAACGTTTGCACATTTTGGTCGTTGAAGACCCCCAAGGGCAACAGGTTTTGGCATTGGAAGCGGCCACCTATTCCATTGGGCGGGATGCCACCAGTGCCATTGTCCTCCATGCGGACTCGGTTTCCCGGCAACACGCCCTGCTCCTGCGGGTGCCCATCCCCGGCTCCCACGAGTACCAGTACCAAATTCAGGACGGCAATGCGGCGGGCAAACCCAGCACCAACGGGATCAAAGTCAACGGCATCCACGTATCCCACCATACCCTGACCGACGGAGACGTGGTGGAATTTGGCCCCGATGCCCACGCCATCTATTACCACGGCACGGCGCTGGACCCACAGATCAGCAAGTATCTCCACGCCGCCGAATTTCGCAGTATCAAGGCACCGGTGGTGGAAGAATCCCAGACCGAAGTGGCCGGGTTGATGGTCGAACCAGACCTGAACCCAGTCCCCGAAGCAGTCACCCAGGATTTGGCTCCCGCACCAGCCACCCCAACCCCTCCCCCTGCCCGCATACCTTGGCTGTGGCTCTTGGCAGGCATTGCCGTGGGATTACTGGTCATGGGCGGTATTTGGTGGTTCCAGCAACGATCCCAGCCCCAACCCTCGACCCGTAACCCAGATCGCCAACCCCTTGTGATCTAGCTTACACAACAAAACACCCTTATCCCTTCTAATAGAGAGTAGGGAAACCTACAGCGAGACGGGAATTTGTGGTTTCCGTAATCCCACGCAAATGTACAGATAGTGTACTGTAAATTATCCGTATTATTATGGAGGCGGAGGGTTGGTTCCCGATGCAGGAGGTCAGGTTATGGCGGCGATGGTGGACATCCTGAACCATCCTGATGAGGAAGTCATTTACAGGTGCATCTACCAGTGGGTGCAGCGGGAAGCGCCTACCGCGGTGCTGGAGCGGTTTCGGGAATTGTTCACGGAGTTGAAGTGCAGCCAGCCGGCGGTGGTGGCAGCCTGCGAGCGGTTGCTGAGGCGCCCAGAGGCCAGCCAGCGGTTCCGGTATATCCTCAACCGGAGTTGTTATATTCTCATCAACCACTGGCAAAACCAGCCGCAACATCGCTGGGCGATCCGCCAGTTGGTGGAGATTTTGGCGACGCCTACCCCGTTGCGGGGGGGAGACCGGGGGAACGCAGTGGGTACCTTGCGCCGGTTGTTTCAGGCGTTCCAGGGGACGGATTTATACCTGCGGTTGTACCAAACCGTGGCCCTGTTGGAGGCGACCGATGAACCCGCCGAGGACCAACCGTTGGCCGGTTTGTTGCGCCGGTATCCCTATCTCTACGAAGCCCAGTTGGCGGGCGCGGAAGACCGGCAGCAGTTCCGGGAGCAATTGGAAATTGTGCAGCGGCTCCAGACCCAGGCGCAAGCCCAATTTGAACAGCAGTTGGGGCGCTATGTCACCTACGAATACCGGCGGGCGTTGGGG
>NZ_JBRCEP010000017.1:0-33624 GCF_053491055.1 Gloeomargarita sp. | reverse complement strand
CCCGCGTGCGCCACCCCCCGCAACCGCCCCCACACCACAATATCGCCGTCTGCTACCACGCACCCCCCCGGATTCACATCCCCGACTACGACCACCGTACCCGGATGACGCACCTCCACCCCTGAACGCACCGCATGGTTGACATACAAAGCGGGCGCTGTCTCAGGTTCACCCCGCGGCGGTAGGGCCTTTTGCTCCACCGAATACCCGGCCATCGCCGCCGTCACCGCGGTCGTGCGCACCGCCGTCTGCACCGTTGTCAGCACCAATTCCTGCCTTTGCAGGAATTCCGCTAGCCAGGCCAAATGTTCCGTCTCCAGTACCCTCATGCCCGCCCGCAGGCGCACCGGACTGCCGGCTGACCACCAGACCTGGGTCAGTTGGAAATACTGTTGCAGTACCTCTTGCAGGTGTGGCCAGGGCAATTCGGGGGGCAGCGTCACCTCCAACCCCTGCGTCCCCGGTTGCACCAGGGGGTCATTCATGGCACCGCCACCCGTAAGCGACGGGTGACCACCGTGATCCCCCCCTGCCGGATCAAAATCGCCGATAACCACTGACTGCCGGGGGTATTGGGGGCTTGGCCCGTTTTGAACAGACCGCCGGCAGAGAGCACCTCCAAACTAAAGCGGGAGGGTTCCAGCCATTGACTGGGGTTGACTGCCGTACTCATCGCCGTTCCCAACACCTGCTCGTCCTGGAGCGGTTCCTGGATGATGACATCAAAATCAAATTTTTGTCCCGGCGCCACCACCTCCGGGGCATTCACCGTCACCTGGGGCGGTTCTGTCCCTGAGGTCAATTGCGTTTGTTCGCTGAGCACCTCCTGGCGTTGGATTTGCCCCTGCACCAGGGTTTGCCGGGTTTTGAGGGTACTGGCGAGATGGAATTGCCGCCCCTTTTGCGTCTCTGTCCCCTGAATGCGGGTCTGCAATTCCACCACAAACCCCTGCCCCTGCGGTTGCCAATCCGTCAACTCGGTGCGGTAGGTCAAATTGGGAAACCGTTGCCACAGCCGGGTCAAAGACTGGGCCAAGGCTGCCCGGTCCCAGCCGTCCCCATCCACAAAATTATGGCTGTACAAATTCAGCACCAAATCCGGATTGCGCTGGTTGAGGGCCTCATCCAACTGGCGGACAAAGGTTTTCACCGCTTCGGGCGCCGACTCCGGGGGCAACGCCTGGGCCGCCATCGCCCAACCCCACACCAGCAGACCCCACCCCCACCGCTGCCACCTGTACACCATCGGTTCTCATCCCCACCCCTTGCCCCCATTTTAGCGGCGAACCAGTACAATTTGTGATGGTGGCGGCATTGGGGGGCATCCTTAGATGACCATTGCGACCGAAGCAGGGATGAGGGTTCCGGCGGCTACGCCGGCGGACACCTGGACGATTGAAGACAGCGAAGAATTGTACCGGATCAAAGGCTGGGGCGAACCCTATTTTTCCATCAATGCTGCCGGTCGGGTCACCGTTTCGCCGATGGGCGAACGGGGGGGGTCTTTGGATTTATTTGAACTGGTGCAAGCCCTGCAAAAACGCAATATCCAGTTGCCTTTGTTGATTCGTTTTCCCGATATTTTGCAAAACCGGATTGAACGTCTGAATGCCTGTTTTGCCAAAGCGATTGCCCGCTACAACTACGAGGGGGTGTATCGGGGCGTATTTCCGGTGAAATGTAACCAGCAACGGCATCTGGTCGAGGCCCTCGTGCAGTTTGGTCAACCCTATCATTTTGGCTTAGAAGCGGGTTCCAAACCGGAATTACTGATTGCCCTATCAACCCTGCCGACGGCACAGGGCAACGGGGCGCCGCTGTTGATTTGTAATGGCTACAAAGACCGGGAGTACATTGAAACGGCCATTTTGAGCCGCCGGTTGGGGTATGAAACCATCATTGTCCTAGAACAATTGGCGGAACTGGAATTGGTCATTCGGGCCAGTCAACAATTGGGCATTCGGCCGGTGCTGGGGGTGCGCGCCAAACTCAGCACCAAAGGGGTGGGACGTTGGGGCAATTCCGCAGGAGAACGGGCGAAATTTGGCCTGACTGTACCGGAAATTTTGCAAACGGTAGAACGTCTGCAAGCCGTGGGTTTGCTCGATTGTTTGCGCCTGCTGCATTTCCACATTGGTTCGCAAATTTCCGCGATTAGTGTGCTGAAGGACGCCCTCAAAGAAGCGGGGCAAATTTACACGGAATTGGTGGCTTTGGGCGCCCCGATGGGCTATCTGGATGTGGGGGGTGGTTTGGGTGTGGATTACGACGGTTCCAAAACCAATTTCTATGCCTCGGTCAACTACACCATGCAAAACTACGCCAACGATGTGGTGGCGGCAATTAAAGATGCCTGTATGCAGAAGAATGTGCCTGTACCGACGTTGATCAGCGAAAGTGGCCGCGCCCTAACCGCCCATCAATCCGTGTTGGTTTTTAATGTTTTGGGGACGAGTGAGGTCTTGCGGGATGTGCCCACGCCCCCGGCGGAAACCGCGCACCCCGTGTTGCGGAATTTGTACGAAACCTACACCACCATCCGCTTAGAAAACTATCAAGAAGCCTACCACGACGCCACCCAATTTAAGGACGAGGCCATTAGTTTATTTAATTTGGGTTATTTAACGCTGCGGGAGCGGGCAGATGCAGAACGGTTGTACTGGGCCTGCTGCCAGAAAATTTTGGACATTACCCAACAACAGGATTACGTTCCCGATGACTTGGAAGAATTGCCCAAAATCATGGCCTCAATTTACTACGTCAATCTTTCGGTCTTCCAATCGGCGCCGGATACCTGGGCTATTGACCAACTTTTTCCCATCATGCCCATCCATCGCCTGAATGAAAAGCCGAGTTGTCGGGGCACATTGGCGGATTTGACCTGCGATAGCGATGGCAAAATTGACCGTTTTATTGACCTGCGGGACGTGAAGTCTCTGCTGGAATTGCACCCTTATCACCCCGGACAACCCTACTATTTGGGACTGTTTTTGGGGGGCGCCTACCAGGAGATCATGGGCAATTTGCACAATTTGTTTGGGGATACCAACGTGGTGCATATTCGCCTGTCGCCGTCGGGGTATCAGATTGAGCACGTGGTGCGGGGGGATACCCTGCGGGAAGTATTGGGCTATGTGCAGTACCAGGCGGAGGATTTACTCGAACACCTGCGCCGCCAAAGTGAAGCCGCTTTGCAGGCCAACCGCATTACGCTGGATGAAGCGCAGCGCCTGCTGTCCCACTACGAACACAGTTTGAACCGTTACACCTACTTGAATGACCCGATTGATGCCTAGCGACACCCTAAGCCGCCGCACATACTTCCGGTTTTTCGTACAAGGTATGAATGTCGGTGAGCTTCAGCCGCGATTGGGCCGTCAGGCTCAAGCTGGAATGGTGGCCTTGCTTTAGGCGCATGACACCCGCACAGCCGATCATGGCCGCGTTATCGGTGCAGTATTTCATGGGGGGGATGATGACCCGGATGCCCTGGGCGTTGGCAGCGGTGGTGAGGGTCTGCCGCAGTTCGCGGTTGGCGGCTACGCCCCCGGCCACAACGAGGGTTGTCAACCCCTGTTCTAGGGCGCAACAAATGGCCCGGCGGGTCAAAGCCTGTACGACAGTGTACTGAAAGCTGGCTGCTATGTCGGCGACGGGCAAGGGTGGGGGGAGCTGTTCTACCAGACGGCGCACCGCGGTTTTGAGACCGCTAAAGCTCATGTCGTAGGGGTGGTAGCCGCCGCCGGGTAGGGAAATTTTGCCATCTGGGAGGGAGAAGGCGTGGGGATTGCCCTTGGGCGCCAGACGGTCAATGGCCGGCCCGCCGGGATAGCCCAACCCCAACAGGCGTGCCACCTTATCAAAGGCTTCCCCCACCGCATCATCGCGGGTCTGCCCCAAGGGAACGTAGGTCTGACCCTCTTGCACCGCCACCAAGCTGGTGTGTCCGCCCGAAACCAACAGGCACAAAAAGGGGGGCTGTAGCTGCGGCTCGGCAAGATAGGCAGCGCAAATGTGGCCTTCCAGGTGATGAATCCCCACCAAAGGCCGCTGATACAGCAACGCCAGGGTTTTGGCCGCGGTCAAGCCAATGTGCAATGCCCCCACCAACCCCGGTGCACAGGTGACGGCAATGCCATCCATATCCTTGGGGGTCAAGCCGGTCGCGGTCTGTACCTGCTGGATCAAATCATTTATCACTTCCAGATGGCGACGGGAGGCCAGTTCCGGCACCACACCCCCGTAGTCCCGATGTTGGGCAATTTGGGACGCCACCGCCTCAGCCAAAACCTGGCGGTCTTGCACAATGGCCACGGCGGTTTCGTCACAACTGGTTTCAATCGCTAACACCCGCAGCATGGGATGCCAAAAACCTGGACATGGGGCTTTTCGTCATCACTCATCATAGAACATTTCAGTACGTAACCACACGGCCAGGTCTCTAACCCGATACAAGTCCTTGAGAAACCGGAAGACGATCCCCCTAGCACTTTCATTGCAGGTTGAAACGCCCTATTCTCGACCGGGCAACGATCAATAATTTGGAGTATTGGCAATGCCTATGAATGAATCAAAGTATCTATATGGTATGTTGTTTGTAGGGGATCAAAGGTATCTTGAGCGATGCGATAACTCGGTTCTGCATGAGCACTTAGGTATTGAGCGATAATTTTTAGGTATGTCTATGCAACAAATAACACGGCAAATTCACCAGAATTTATGGCGTCCTCTACGACGAATGAGCATCCAAACTGTACTTGATTTATGGGGTCAAATTCCCGCACATGACTACTGGGAATCCGCACAGCAATACTACGAATATGCCAGCCAGCATGACCCGGCAGGGTTGGGGTATGAGGTGCTCATTCCTGCCCATCAGGAAACCATAACGCCCCCTTGGACAGTCACCGGTGCGATGCCGCCTGTATTTCAACAGCAGGAATTTCAGGTCCCGGCGGCTTTTTGTTACCAAATTCCCCAGGCACGAGTAGCCGGTCCTTACGGGGATGTCATTGCCCCAGATGGCAAGTTGATTTATGACGGCTGGTGTGAGCAGGGGCGGCAACCGCAAGAGCGCTCCGTATGTACGTTGAAATTCCTGCCTGCCCGGAGCATTCATCGCCGAATTGGCGTGATTGCTGGGGTCAAAGGTGGCTCTAATTATTATCATTTTCTGGTGGATGTCCTCCCCCGAATTTATCTATTAAAACACTCTCGTTTCTGGTCAGAAATTGACCTGATTTATACGAATAAATTGCTCCCGGAATTGCGGAAACTCAAACCACTTTTAAGCCTGGCCGGTTTAAGAGGAAAACATATCTTTTGGGCGGGTGCCTACAGTCATATTCGTGCCCCATCTGTGACCGCCACATCCTTAACAGGTCTGCCGGGAATGTCCTATTTTAAGCCCCGGTGGGTTTTCGAGTTTTTACGTTCGACCTATTTACCCCTAGCCAAACGTCCAGAGATACCCCGCCCTAAACTCTATATCAGTCGTTCGCGAGCAAGTTTTCGCCGGGTATTGAATGAAGCAGAAGTTTTGGATTATTTAATGCCCTTGGGCTACCAACCCGTATGGCTAGAGGATTTAAGTTTTGCCGACCAGGTGGGTTTATTCCAGCAGGCAGAACAGGTCATTGCCCCGCACGGCGCTGGCTTAGCGAATTTAATCTGGTGTCAACCGGGGGCTAAGGTGATTGAGTTTTTTTCACCCCAATACTTACCCGCATGCTATGGGGTGATTGCCCGGCAAATCGGTTTAGCCTATGGGTATTTGGTGGGGAAAAACCAGCCGGATATTCTCTCCGGCGCCGATGTGCGCAAGCATCATATTTGGGTGGATATGTCGGAGTTGGCCCAGGCGGTGGCATGGCTGAACAACTAGGTGAATAAGGCCTGGGCCGAGGGGGGCACCCGCAAGTGATGCTCCCCCGCCTACCGACAGCAGTTAAACCACCGCCAATTGCCGTTGGAACAACTGGGCGAGTTTCCGGGGTTGCCGGGTGCGCCAATTCCCCTTGCCGTACACATAGCCCGCCAACAGGGGGAACGCTAGGGTCGCCTCCGCAAACACCATCTGTTCGGTGGTCTTGTCCACCTTGCCCCAGGAATGGGCTTCCCGCAGGGTGGAACCGGACAACGCCCCATCCCGCTCATCCGCCACCGTGATCTGAATCGCATAGCGGTGCATGGTGGCCTCAAAGCCCAACAATTCCGCCGCCACCACCGTATCCTGGGCAAAGTTTTTCGGCACCCCGCCGCCTATCATCACCAACCCCGTGTAGGGACTTGCCAGTTTGCACTGGGTCAACTCGCGAAAATCCCGCACCGAGTCAATGGTGACGTGACGCTCCGGCGCGTACCACTGATGATAGACCAACCCAAACCCCGCCGAACAGTCGCTAAACGCCGGGACAAAAATCGGCACCTGATGCCGGTACGCCGCCAGCACCACCGATTGCGCATCCTTGCCGTAACGCTCCAAATACGCCCCCATGTGCTGGATAAACTCCCGCGACGAATAGGGACGCGGCGGCAAAGAATCGGCAATCTGGGCAATCACATGGTCACAGACCCGCAGCTCCCGCTCATCAATATAGGTGTCATAAATCCGGTCAATTTGGTGTTGCCGCAACACCTCATCGTCCGCCAACGGGTCACCCACATAATGGCGAAAGCCCAACGCCTCAAAAAAATCCTGGTCCACAATATTGGCGCCCGTGGACACAATCACATCCACCATATTGTGGGTGACCAGGTCAACCACCACCTTTTTCAACCCGGCGCTAAACAGGGAACCCGCCAGGCACAAGATGATATTGCATTCTGGGTCCTGAATCATCTGGTCGTAAATCTGCGCCGCTCGCCCCAAATTGCGGGCTTGAAACGCCATTTGCGCCATCGATTCCACCAGACCGACCACATCAAATTGCGTAATGTCAATCGCGGCAACCGGCTTTTGCAACAATGCTTGACGATCCATCCCTCTACCTCCTAGTCCCCAAGGCAAAACACAACGCTAAATTGCACCGAAAACACACGGTGAATCTGTGACCCTTCAGGGGAAGGGTTAGCAGGGACTAGGCGCCTCACAACGGTCATGCCAGAACAGGCCAGGGTCCGACTCCCGCCGCTTTTCCAGCTTGGTCTCCAGATACCAAAGACCGGCTAACTGCCACGAGTGAGGCATCAACGTCAAAATTGGCACGCGAATGGACATCATTAAAACTATAGCAAATTCGTTCGCCAACGCAAGGGAAGCCGCAGCCCCCGTTCCGACTTGATCCCTGCCCGTGCCGCGGGTGTTGTGACCCGTTGCCCCTTCTGTTACAATCAAGCCAACAGTAATCCTTACTACAATTATGTCCAGTAATTCCGAACCAGTGGTGGTCATTGGCGTAGCGGGGGACTCCGGGTGCGGCAAGTCCACCTTTTTACGCCGTCTTACCGATTTGTTTGGCCCTGATTGGCTAACCGTCATTTGCTTAGACGACTATCACAGTCTTGACCGGAAACAGCGAAAAGCCGCAGGGGTAACGGCCCTCAATCCCAAGGCCAATAACTTTGATCTGATGTACGAACAAATTAAAGCCTTAAAAGCCGGTCAACCCATCGAAAAACCTATCTACAACCATGAAACCGGGACGATTGACCCCCCGGAAACGGTCGTGCCCAGCCGGATTGTGGTCATTGAGGGTTTGCATCCCTTCTACGATGAACGGGTGCGGCAATTGGTAGATTTTGGGGTCTATTTAGACCTGGACGATGCGGTCAAAGTGGCCTGGAAAATCCAGCGGGATATGGCCGAGCGCGGGCATACCTACGAGGATGTGATTCGTTCGATTGAAGCCCGTCGCCCGGATTTCATGGCCTATATTGACCCGCAAAAACAGTACGCCGATGTGGTGATTCAAATTCTGCCCACCCAATTGATCCCCAACGATAAAGAGCGCAAAGTCCTGCGGGTGCGGCTGATCCAAAAACAGGGTCGCCCCGGCTTTAGTCCGGTTTATTTGTTTGATGAAGGTTCGACCATTACTTGGATTCCCTGTGGCCGGAAATTGACCTGTTCGTACCCCGGTATTCGTCTGTTTTATGGCCCGGATGAATACTACGGTCATGAAGTTTCGGTGCTGGAAGTGGATGGGCAATTTGACCGCTTGGAAGAAGTGATTTACATCGAACAACACCTAAGCAACACCTCCACCCAGTACTACGGCGAAATAACCGAGTTGTTGCGCAAACACCCGGAATATCCCGGTTCCAACAATGGCACGGGCCTGTTCCAAGTGCTGGTAGGGCTGAAGATGCGCGCCATGTACCAGTACCTCACAGCCAAGGAAAAACCTGTAGCCACCACCGTTTAGCGCTACCGCCGCTGCTTGGGAGTGGTTTTGGCCGACAGACGCCAGCTTTGGGGGCGGTCGGTCTGGATCACATGGTGGGGTAACTCGTCCAAAAACATCGAGGCCATCGCCGGTTCGCGTTGGTGGCCGTAGAGGCGACGGCTGCTGGCGTAGGTAAGAAACAACCGTTCCTTGGCGCGGGTAATCCCCACATAACACAAGCGGCGTTCCTCTTCCAAGGCCACCGGGTCATTCAGGGCACGGAAATTGGGAAACAACCCCTGCTCCAAGCCCACCAAAAACACCACCGGAAATTCCAACCCCTTGGAGGCGTGGAGGGTCATGAGCGTCACCCTATCTTCGCCCGTTTCCAACTGGTCTAAATCCGAGGCTAGAGACGCATTGGCTAAAAAGCCCATCAGCGATGTATCGGCATATTCTTCCCCGTATTGAATTGCCGCATTCACTAATTCTTGGAGATTTTGTAACCGCTCAGTCGCCTCATCTGTACCCTCTAATTCCAACTCCCGTTGGTAACCCGATTGGCTCACAATTCCCTGAATAATTTCCGGGGCCGTTTGGTGGGCCAATTGTTGTTGCCAATGCTCAATCAGACCCACAAATTCCTGGATTGCCTTTACCGTTTTTTTACATCGCGTGAGCGCCGTCGGGTCCGTTATCACCTGCCACAGGGAACAATTCTGCGCTTCGGCTATCTGCACAATTTGGTCAAGTGTGGCCTTGCCAATTCCCCGCTTGGGCGTATTGATCACCCGCAACAAACTGAGATTGTCTGTGGGATTTACCAGCAAACGCAAATAAGCCAAGATATCTTTGATTTCTTTGCGGTCATAAAACCGCAACCCACCGACGACCTGGTAAGGAATGTTGCCCTGCACCAGCACATCTTCCAGGGCGCGGGATTGAGCATTGGTGCGGTAGAGAATAGCAAAACTTTGCCAAGAGTAATGGGGATACTTTTGGCGGAGGTGGCGTAATTTCCGCAACACATAATCCGCTTCATCCCGCTCATCGGTAGCCGCAAAAAGGGTAATTTTTTCGCCCTGTCCTCGGGTAGGACGTAGCACTTTATCAAGCCGTTCTTTGTTATGGCGAATGAGATGGTTGGCGGCTTCTAAAATGTTGGCAACTGAGCGATAGTTTTGCTCCAGTTTTACCATGGTGCGGGTGTCATCATCGGGTAAACGATCCCCAAAGTCATTCTGAAAATTCATCAAGATCGTAAAATCAGCACCCCGGAACCGATAAATGGATTGATCCGCATCACCGACTACAAAAATCGAGCGGTTTTCCCAGGACATATTCTGGGGGTGTTCGCCGTTGGTCACCAACAAACGAATTAATTCGTATTGGGTGTGATTGGTATCTTGGTATTCATCCACAGCAATATGCCGAAATTTCTGGTGCCAATAGCCTAAAATCTGTTCATTCTGCTGAAATAAACGCACAGACACCAGCAGTAAATCATCAAAATCAAGACTGTTATTTTTGGCTAATTCCTGCTGGTAGCGGCTATAGATTTCCGCAATCACTCGTCCCCGATAATTGGGTTCTTCCCGTTCGTACTGGCTGGGGGATTTGCCTTGGTTTTTGATGCGGCTAATTGTGTGGCGGACTTGTCGGGGATCAAAACGTTTTTCATCTAAGTTCATCTCGTTCTGGATAATGTTTTTGATTAGGGTTTGGGATTCCGACTCATCTAAAATGGTGAAGTTCCTAGTCCATTGTCGCCCCTGTTCATCTCGATATTTTTCGATGTCATAACGCAGGAGACGGCCACAGAGGCTGTGAAAGGTACCCATCCAAATATAACGGGTCACTTTTTGGTAAACTTCTGAGCGCAATTGGTGCTGTTCACTTGCGGACAATTGGGCAAAGTCATCGCCCGCCTGTCTGGCCAATTGTTGGGCAAGCAAATCTTCAACACGGGTTTTGATTTCTTTAGCGGCTTTGTTGGTGAACGTCACAGCTAAAATATGTTCAGGGTCAACCCGATAATGCTCTAACAAATAGGCAATGCGGTAGGTCAAGGCCCGGGTTTTGCCGGAGCCTGCCCCTGCGACCACCAGCAACGGGCCGCAAAAGTGCTGGACGGCCTGGCGTTGGGCAGCATTGAGACCCATCAAGAGGGACGTTTGGGCATCCATAGGGCTGTGAAGGCGGAACAGTTGCATGGTATTTTAACATTATGGCTTCACCAAAAGTTTTGGCGTGGCCTGATGGCTACAGGGAACAGGGATTCTGCAGGCTTTTTGGTTGATTTTTTGCCGCAAAAATTCTTGATCATCTAATGGCTCTCTGTCAAAATGAACGACCTTCCATCATTTTCCCATAGCTGAATTTCGCGAACGATGTATCTCTCTCCTTGGCTCGCTGGTTTACTTTTATTGCCTGCCCTCAGTGTGTTGGGGGTGTTTTCGTTTTGGCCGATGATGTATTTATTGGGTTTAAGTTTTACGCAGGGAACCCTGACCCGTGCTGGTGCCCATTGGGTGGGTTGGGCCAATTATCTGGCCTTATTTAGTGATGCTGATTTTTGGCAAGTGGTGATGAATACAGTTATTTTTACCGTGGGAACTGTGATTCCCGCAGTGGTAATTCCCTTAATTTTCGCTGTGCTTTTGCAGCAAGTGATGTGGGGGCGGGAGCTATGGCGATTGCTGTATTTTTTGCCTTCAGTGATTTCTTTGGTGGCGGCGGGCTTGGCATTTCGTTGGCTCTTTCAAACGGAGGGGCCATTGAATGAATTACTGGGTCTTCGTATCCCTTGGCTGAGTGAACCTGGCCCGGCGATGTTGGTGTTGATCTTGGTGAGTGTCTGGCACCAAATTGGCTTTAATCTAGTCGTTTTTTTGGCGGGTTTACAAACGATTCCCCCTAGCCAATACGAAGCAGCGGTACTGGATGGGGCGACAGCGTGGCAACAGTTTTGGTATGTGACGTTGCCCAATTTGCGACCAACTTTGGTTTTGGTGACCATTACTACCACGCTGTTTACACTACGCAGTTTTGAACCGGTTTATGTGATGACGGGCGGGGGACCTTTGAACAGTACCAACATTCTGGTTTATTACATTTATGACCAGGCTTTTAATCAATTCGATTTGGGGTATGCGGCGGCGGCGGCGGTGGTCTTATTTACGGTGATATTGGGGTTGCTGGTTTGGCGACTGCGGCAGGTGGATTGACGCAACACTTGTAAGTAATACTGCCAGAGCAAACGGGCAGCAATGGCTCGCCACGGTCGCCAGGGGGTAATAATGGGATCGAGGTCTTTTGGGGTCACTTTATCTGGTAAACAATAGAGTTTTTTCAGGGTGGTAAGGAGTGCCAAATCACCGGTTGGCCAGACATCGGGTCGCCCCAACGCCATCAGTAAATAAAGGTTGGCGGTCCAAGGGCCAATACCGGGAATTTGCGTCAATTGTTGATGTACTGTGGCATCGTCATAGTGAGTGAGCGCTGCTAAATCCAAGCGCTTCTCGATTAAGGCAAGCGCAAGATGCCGTAAATAGTTGCTTTTTTGCCGACTGACACCACAGGCACGCCATTGTTCAGGGGTTAAAGCTAATAGGTTTTGCGGGGATAAGGGCTGGCAAATATGCTGCAAACGCGCAAAGGTGGCCTGAGCCGATGGGAGCGAAACCTGTTGCTCCAAAATAATCTGCACCAAGGTAGGTAGCCCGGCTGGCCGTAACCACAAAGGGGGAGTCTGCACTTGGGCATAGACCTGGGCCAAGATGGGGTCGCATTGGGTGAGGTGCTGAATTCCCTGTTCAAGGGTCGCTGGGGTGATGTTCATGCCCTGAGGGTGCGGGTTTCGTCTGGGCGTCGGGGCGATTTTCCTATCCGGAAAAACCCATCGCCTGCGCCAAAATATCCCGTTCGGGGGGGATGCCTTGACGCAGTTGGGTTTGTCCTGCAGCCAGCGCATTGTCCGGGTCTTTGAGACCATTGCCGGTTAACACACACACGATGCGCGCGCCCGGAGGAATTTGGTCTTGCAGATGAAATAAACCTGCGACGGAAGCGGCACTGGCAGGTTCACAAAAAATACCCTCCTCCTGCGCCAAAAGCCGATAGGCAGTTAAAATTTCCTGGTCGCTGACGGCATAAAATCCCCCTTGGCTGGCTTCCCCAACGGCGAGGGCTTGTTGCCAATTCACAGGGTTGCCAATGCGAATGGCAGTTGCAATGGTTTCGGGATGGGGAACCGGTTGATTGTACACAATGGGCGCCGCCCCAGCCGCTTGAAACCCAAACATACGTGGTAATCGGTGGGATTTTCCCCGCTGCAAATACTGACAAAATCCCATCCAGTAGGCAGTGATGTTGCCCGCATTCCCCACAGGAATACAAAGCCAATCGGGAGCATCCCCCAACTGATCTACGACTTCAAAAGCTGCCGTTTTTTGCCCTTCCAAACGATAGGGATTCAAGGAATTCACCAAGGTAATGGGATAGGTATCGGCCAGTTCCCGCACCAGGGCCAATGCCTGGTCAAAATTCCCTTGAATGGCCAATACTTGCGCGCCATACATCAAGGCCTGCGCCAGCTTGCCCAAGGCGACATACCCATCGGGGATCAAGACAAACGCCTTCATACCTGCCCGTCGAGCATAGGCCGCTGCGGCTGCCGAAGTATTCCCGGTACTGGCACAAATGACTGCTTCTGCCCCCTGTTCTTTGGCCTTGCTAATGGCCATCGTCATGCCCCGGTCCTTGAAACTGCCGGTGGGATTTAAGCCATCGTATTTCACCCATACTTGTACATTTTTTTTGCCGAGATAACTGCCAATTCTGGGTACCGGAATCAGGGGAGTATTGCCCTCATAAAGGGTGACAATGGGGGTGTGATCCGTCACCGGTAAATAGTCCCAGTAATGGTGAATTAAACCCTGCCACATTAGCCACCCCCAAACACTTCGACGTTGGCAAATACGGCCACCGGTGATCCATGTCCGACCCGGATGGCTTGGTTGGGTTCCCCTTTGCCGCAGTAGGGCGAGCCGTACATTTCCCAAGTTTCCGGGCCACCCAAACGCACCAAGTTGCGCCAAAATTCCAAACTGATCCCGCGATAATTGGGATTTTTGTAGGTTTTGGTGAGTTGGCCATTCTCGATCAAACGCGCGTATTCACAACCGAATTGAAATTTCCGCCGGTAGTCATCAATGGACCAGGAACGATTGGATTCCATGTAGATTCCCCGCTCTATGTCCCGGATGACGTCGGCAAAACTGCCCGTACCGGGTTCTAAATTGAGGTTGCCCATGCGGTCAATGGGGGGGCGGTTCCAAGAACAGGCGCGACCACAGGCGACCCCCGGCACGCCCGCCCGCATTTGACTTTCTAAACTCCCCAAACCCCGCACCAAAAGGCCGTGGCGAATTAGGTATTCCCGTTGGGCCACCACCCCGGTATCGTCCACCGCATAACTGGCAAATTCCCCCGGGACGGTCGGGTCAAAGGTGATGTTCATCAGGGGGGAACCGTACTGCAAATGTCCGAAATCGCTTAACTGCACAAAACTCCAGCCTGCGTAATTCCGTTCGTCTCCCAAAATGCGGTCCAACTCCAAGGGGTGGCCAACCGTTTCATGAATTTGTAATAGCATTTGGTCGGGCGCCAAAACGAGGTATGTCCGCATGGTTGGGCAGTTTTCCGCAGCGACCAGTTCCACCGCTTGCTCGCCAATCCGGGCAACCCGCGCCCACAAATCTGCGGTGAAAAGCCACTCTAACCCGCCCTGGTAACAACGCGCCAACATCCCGTGGTCGCTGCGGGTTTGCACCTCGGTTCCCGCTTGGGCGGTGGCGGCAAAATGATTGCTAATGTAATAAAATTGTTGATACAAGTCGGCGCCATTGGTGCTCACATACCAGGTTTCGCGCTCGGTGGTGGTGAGGCTGGCTTTGGTGCAAACGATGGTGTCGCTGACTTTGAGGGTATGGCAGATTTTCACCAACAAGTCGGTGAGTTCCCCAGGAGAGACGTCCCGCCAGGACTGGCCGACGGGGGTGCGGTATTGGCCGGTGGCGGGGGGGCGTTCGCGCAGGGTGTGGGTGCGGGGGGCGGCCAGTTGGGCGTGGCGATAGGCGTGGTCGGCGGCCTGGCGGAGGCCGGTAGGGGTGACGTTAGGGGTAGCGCCGTAGCCCCAACGACCTTGGACACTGACTTCCACCATTGCGCCCCAGGTGGTGGCGCGGCCCTGGGCTTGGGGGTGACCGTCCCGGACGTGGTAAACGACGGCAGTTTCCCGAACCAGTCGCAGCCCGATCCAGTCGGCGGGGACACTAATGGCGGCAAGGAGGGCAGTAGGGTTCATCGCTGCGCAAGAAACCTGTTTTAATTTAGCTTACATGGGCGCATTTGGTGGGACTGCTGCTCCTTGGTTACAATTCAAAAGGCAATACGTGAGGTCGGTAATGGAGCGGACATTTGTTGCAATTAAACCCGATGGGGTGCAGCGGGGACTGGTGGGGGAAATCATCCGCCGTTTTGAAGCCAAAGGGTTTACTTTGGTGGGGTTGAAATTGCTGCGGGTTTCTAGGGAATTGGCGGAAAAGCATTACGATGTGCATCGGGAGCGCCCCTTTTTCCCAGGGCTGGTCGCCTTCATTACTTCTGGCCCACTGGTGGCCATGGTCTGGGAGGGAGACGGGGTGGTGGCTGCTGCCCGGAAAATGATTGGGGCGACCAATCCCCTGAGTGCGGAACCGGGGACGATTCGGGGGGATTTTGGCATCAGTATCGGCCGCAATTTGATCCATGCTTCTGATGCGATTGAGACGGCGCAACGAGAAATCAGCCTCTGGTTTAGCAATGACGAACTGGTGTCCTGGCAACCGGCGACTCTGCCCTGGTTGGTAGAATCGTAGGCATAGGGTTGGCAAACACCCATGAATCCTGACCCCATCACGCCGGTTTTGGAGGCGGAACGCGACCCGCTGGATGAAACCCCTGATGATGTGGAGATGTCGCTTTTTGACCATTTGGAGGAACTGCGCCAGCGGCTTTTGTGGGCGTTGGCGGCCTTCGGGGTGGCGACGGTCGGCTGTTTTGTGGGGGTCAAGCCGTTGGTGCGTTTTTTAGAGGCACCTGCCGGGTCGGTCAAGTTTTTGCAGATGGCGCCGGGGGAATTTTTTTTCGTGTCGTTGAAGGTGGCGGCCTATGCGGGGTTGATCCTCAGCAGCCCCATGATTTTGTATCAGGTGATTGCCTTTGTGTTGCCGGGGTTGACCCGCCGGGAACGCCGGTTGCTGGGGCCGGTGGTGTTGGGTTCGAGTGGGTTATTTGTGTTGGGTTTGGCCTTTGGGTATGGGGTGTTGGCGCCAGCGGCGTTGCGCTTTTTTGTGAATTATGGGGCGGATGTGGTGGAACCCCTGTGGTCCATCGAGCGCTATTTTGAATTTATTTTGATTCTCTTGTTGGGGACGGGGTTGGCGTTTCAAATTCCCGTGGTTCAGTTTGTTTTAAGTGCCTTGGGGTTGGTCTCACCCCGCCAAATGTTGGCCGGTTGGCGGTATGTGGTTTTGGCAGCGGTGGTGCTGGGTGCCATCTTGACCCCTTCTACGGACCCACTGACCCAGATGTTATTGGCAGGGGCCATTGCCGGTCTGTATTTGGGGGGCGTTGCGCTGGCAGTGTTGATTTTGCCCCAGCGTTAGCCGGATGGTTCATCGCGTCTGACGGTTGAGCCAAAGAAACAGGGGCATGGCCATTCCCTGCGCCAGCAGCGAAAAAAGAATCAACCCCCCCAGAGAGCGGTCGTACAACATCCCCATGACGGCGCTGCCGCCAAACCAGGCGAGGCCATAGCCGGTGTTGAACATACCGTAGGCCGAACCGCGCCGGTCGGGGGGCACCAGTCCGGCAACCACCGCTTTCCAGAGGGATTCCTGGGCACCCATGCCAATCCCCCACAACACCATGCCCCAGATGACCCAGGGACCACCGCCCCAAAAGACGAGCGGTACAAACCCCACCGCCAGGAGCAGGGCCAGCATCAGCATAGGCAAACCCAGGCGATCAAACCCGTACCCCAACAGCAAGGCTGCGATGGCATCCACCCCCATTGCCAAGGCATACAACAAGGGAATGTGCGTCGGCTGCACCACGCCGGTATGTTGCCAATGAAAGGCAATCAGGGGAAAATCCACAAAGCCAGCGGCAATCAACATCACCGCCCCCAAATAGACCCAGAACCGCACGGGCAACGCCTGCCCTTGCCAATCTCGGAGAACCGGCTCAAATTCGCGCGGGTTGGGATACAGCCGTTGCCCAATGACCAGCACCACCAACCCCAGCACTGCCGGGATGGCCAAAATGGCGAATCCCCCCGGATAGCTCCCCCAGGTCGCCAAAACCGCAGTGACCAGCAGCGGCCCGGCCACAGCGCCAATTTGATCCATCGCCTCGTGCACACCAAAGCCCAAGCCTTTCCCAACCCGCATGGCCGCATGGGACAGCAGGACATCGCGCGGGGGCGTGCGAATTGCTTTGCCGGTGCGCTCGGCAATCATCAGACCCGCCAAGACCTCCCAACGGCCAGCAAACGCCATCAGCGGCACCACCACCGTATTCAGCACATAACCAAGGGTGGCGATGCCCCAGTAACGGCGGGTAGAGTCGCTAAGAAAGCCGATGAACAAGCGCAAGCCATAGCTGACGAGTTCTCCCAGCCCCGCTACCCAGCCAACTGTTGTGCCACTGGCGCCCAGGACCCCCAAATAAGCCCCAGTCAGGCTGCGTGCCCCTTCATAGGTCGCATCCGCACAGAGACTCACAAACCCCAGCAACACCACAAATTTCAGGGCCGCCGTCGGGGATTTAGCCATAGGCCACCCGCTCACCTGTACCCATGTTGACCGTGTGGGACGTATGGATACTGAGCTGTCAAAACAGGATTCTTGACACCCTTCCAGGAACACGATGGGTATGACATAGGCAACAGTAAATCAATCAAACAAAGTCATCGGGCCGTTGGGGTTACCACTCATGAATTGGGTGATGTAGGGGTCATCGGTGGTATTTAATTCTTGGGTCGTTCCCTGCCAGCGAATCTGACCGTCGTAGAGCAATAAAATCCGGTCGGTAGTACGGCGAATCGTACTTTCCTGGTGGGTGACAACCACATACGTAGCGGAATGCTGCACTTCTTTTTGCAAATAACGCATTAAATTTTCAATCACTTGCGAGGCAATGGGGTCCAAACCGGTGGTGGGTTCATCGTAAAGCACAATATCCAGGTCATGGCTAGGGTCTTCTGGGTCCTCAATAATTGCCCGTGCCAGTGCCACCCGCCGCCGCATCCCGCCCGACAATTCCGCCGGATACCGGTCGCCCATGCCTTTTAAGCCTACCCGTTCGAGACTCAGTTCCACCAATTCCCGCACCCGCGCTGGCGGCAAATGGCTGTGCTCTGCAAGCAAAAAACCTACATTTTCGGCCACGGTGAGGGAATCAAACAGCGCGGAATTCTGAAACACCATACTGATCCGAGCTTTGCTTGGTACCCCTTCTGCAACCAAGGTTTGGGGTTGTCCCTGCACCCAGACTTCTCCCCGGTCGGGAGCCATCAACCCGGCAATCAGACGCAACGTGGTGGACTTACCCGCACCCGAAGGGCCAATGATGCCCACCGCCTCCCCTGGATAAACGGCAAAACTTACCCCCTTGAGGATCGTCCGCCCACCCAATTCTTTGTAAACGTCCCGAAATTCAATAACAGGCTGGTGCATGACGGTCTGCACTTGAGAACGTTACTTCACACTATAACTCTAAAGGTTCATCCCGCCAAAGGACAACAGTACTGAACAAACCGGCTGTGTTCAACACAGTCGGCACGGCGGCGACAAGGGCACAACAAATTGCTTGGTTACAGGCATGTAAAGCAACTTAGAGTCGGTCTAAATCTGTTGAAACCTGCTGTAAAAATTGGTAAGTGCAGAGTGGTTAAAATGTCCGGTGAAAAAAAAATTAATTTTATCAAATGATTTGGGTTATAAATGAGATTTTTATCCCAAGGTAAACCCCACATTTGGGCAGAAACCTTGAGAATTTGGCAGATTTAATCCTTCTGCATCAGAACCATTGGCGATCCCGGATTTAGGGCGGTCACATTGGAGAAAAGGTCTGCTTGCTGAGAAAAGTTGTCAGTACATCACCAAGCAAATATATTTCCCCTATCCCATCCGTAGCCACAATCGAGCAGAACCAAAGCATTTCCCAGCAAAACCTCGCTCCCTTACCATCTGCTCAATCGCCAGCGGAACTACTATAGCTAAGCATACAAAGGTTGACATGCTATGGGTCGCTGGGCGTAGCCCCACATTGGTTTCCCATAGCGAAGCGTGGCCTAGCCATGAATCTTCAGGCGACAACCTTAACCTACCTAGCTATATTTCATCATCCTGCATGATTAACAAACAGAAACTTCCCGGAACCGAAGATGGGGGCAGTACCCTGGTGACCCCCTGTGCTAAACACATTTAGGGTAAACAATCGTTGCCATTTTACCTATATTTGCCTGAGATGTTTATAACCGACAAATTGCTAATGATTGGCGAGCTTGCGAAATAGAAGTCCGTTCATGTTGACCCAATTCGGCGTTGGGAAAGAGAGGGGAAAATTCCATCTGTCGCACACCAGCGTCACAAACCAACAGATTGTACAGAAAAGAAAACCGGAAGCCAGTTGTGACAAGTTGTGATTAGAAAGAAGACCTACAGGGTTAGGATATGGTTTTGTCCGCAGTACCAGCATCTACCGCCCACAGGGAAACGCTTTCCTTCTTAGCACGCTCCCACGCCGGTTCAACCCACTAGGTATAGATTTCACCCCAAATAATGTAGCCCAATGAACCCCAACGCCAGCTAACCCCTCCTTGCAGGGGCAACCCGTAAAACCCTGATGCACTGAGGGAAAACCCCTATGGGCGATACTGGATTCGAACCAGTGACCCCTTCCGTGTGAAGGAAGTGCGCTACCACTGTGCTAATCGCCCGTAGGATTCTTATTGTAGCAAAATCACGAGGAAAATCGCTTGAGATAACGGGCTTCCCAATTCTTGATTACAATGTACAGCACCGGAACGATGAATAAACTCAGCAAACTGGCAATCCCCATCCCCCCAACGATACAAGTACCGAGAGAACGCCGTGCTGCCGCCCCTGCCCCCGTCGCCATCCACAGCGGCAATGCCCCGATCAACGTCGAAAGTGCCGTCATTAGAATCGGTCGCAGACGTTCCCGACAGGCTTCCAATACCGCTTTGGTGATCCCCAAACCTTCTGCGACCAATTGATTGGCAAATTCCACAATCAAAATGGCATTTTTACTCGCCATACCGATCAACATCACAAAGCCGATTTGGGTGTACACATCAATCGTTAATCCCCGTAAAAAAATCGTTATTAATGCGCCCAATACCGCCAAGGGAACCGTCAGCATGATAATGAAGGGGTCAATATAATTTTCATACTGAGCAGCCAAGGTCAAAAAGACAAACACCACGCCCAACGCAAAAATGCCGATGGCCTGCCCTGCCGATTCAATTTCCTCTAGGGATAATCCCGACCATTCATACCCAAATCCTCGCGGTAAGGTTTGCTTCGCTACTGTTTCCAGAGCTTGAATGGCCTCTCCCGAAGATTTACCCCGACTGGCGACCCCATTGATTTCCACCGAACGGAATAGATTGAAATGACTAATCACCGACGGCGCGGTAATTTGCCGCACTGTGATCAGATTCCCCAGAGAAACCATTTGATTATTTTGCGAGCGAACATAAAACTTATTTAAGTTGGCCGGATTGGTACGGAATACACCGTCTGCTTGCACATAAACCCGATAGGTGCGCTGGAATTGATTAAAGTCATTGACATACGTAGAACCCAGCAAAGTTTGTAAGGTGTTGAAAATGTCTGCCACATTGATCCCCAATGCATTGGCCCGCTCCCGGTTCACTTGCACTTCAATTTGGGGCGTGTTACCACTGAAATCGGCCCGCAATCGGGTCAGTATTGGTCGGTCTGGATTTGGGAATCTTTTGGCCGCCTCCAAAAATTTATCGAGCGTTTCTCCCAACACCGACAAGCCTAGGCCTACCCGGTCCTGTAAATGAAATTCAAAACCACCAAAATTACCCACACCAGCAATAGCTGGTGGCGAAAAAGGAATTACTACTGCTTCTTTAATCCCTAATAATTCGGGGAATAAACCCCGCGCTGGAGGGGGGAAAAAACCACCAATTACCCCAACAACCGACTGCTCTGGTCGCGGACGTTCTGACCAAGGACGCATGGTTGCAAAAATGAGTCCCACATTCGGTGTGGCCCCACTGAAACTAAACCCCCCCACCGCAAAAATGTTGCGAATTTCCGGTCGTTTTTTGAGGACGGCTTCCGCCTTTTGCAACACCCGTTCCGTATATTCCAGCGATACCCCTTGCGGCGCTTGCACAACCGTAATAAAATAACCCTGGTCTTCATCGGGTAAAAACGCTTTGGGCATCAAATTGTAAGCCCCATAGGTGAATACCAAAGCCAGACCAAACAAGGCCAAGATAAAATTCTTTCGTTGCACCACCCATTGCAAGCCCTCCCGATACTGCTCACGCAATTGATCTAAAAATTGATTGATCCGGCGAAAAAGCCAATGGTCGGGCACTTGTCCTGGCCGAATCAAAAGGGCAGCCAAGGTAGGGGTTAAGGTAATGGCATTAAAGGTGGAAATGGTAATGGCAAAGGCAATGGTCAGGGCAAATTGGCGATAGAGTTGCCCTGTGGTTCCCGGTAAAAAAGCAACCGGTATGAACACGGTAATTAACACAATTGATGTGGCAATGACTGCGCCAAAAAGGGCATCCATCGAAGCCATTGCCGCCGGTAGGGGCGCCATCCCATCTTCCTGGATGCGTTTGGTAATATCCTCGACAATCACAATCGCATCATCCACCACCAAACCCGTAGCCAAAGTTAAACCAAATAGGGTGAGGGTATTAATTGAAAAGCCAAAAATTTTCACAAAAATAAACGTCCCCACCAAGGCAACCGGAATGGCAATGGAAGTGATCAAAGCCGACCGCCAGTTCTGCAAAAATAGGAAAATAATCAGGACGACTAAAAATACCGCCAGCAGTAACGAAACAATCACTTCCTGGGTACCAGCTTCCACAAAGAGGGTGGTATCAAACGCAATTTCATACTTCAAGCCGGGCGGAAAGCTTTTTTGCAATTCCTGCATCTTGGCTTTCACCTGCTTGGCAACCGCCAAAGCATTACTCCCTAACTGTTGCCGAATGCCTAAACCTACCCCCCGGTGGGACACCCCATCTTCCGATGTAAATCGCAAAATGGAGCTGTAATTTTCTGCCCCCAATTCCACGCGGGCCACATCCTTAAGCCGGATGAGGGAACCATTGGGTTCAGTGCGGATCACCAACTTGGCAAATTCCTCGGCATTCGCCAACCGTCCCTGCGCCGTTACCGAGTACTGAAATTCCTGACCCGGTGGCACTGGCGGCTGCCCAATTTGTCCTGCCCCCACCTGCAAATTTTGCTCCCGAATCGCTTGCACCACATCCTGGGGCGTGAGATTGCGAGCGGCCAATTTCAAGGGGTCAAGCCAAATGCGCATGGCATATTGCCGTTCCCCAAAAATCTGCACACTGTCCACCCCTTTGATGCGTTTCAGGGCATCGGTAATATACAAGTCGGCATAGTTACTTAGATAAACATCATCATAGCGGTCTTTCCCATTGGCATCCTGTTCGGCATACAGCCCAATGGCTAAGAGGAAACTGCTGTTGGCTTTGGTGATTTGAATCCCCGTGCGATTCACCAAATCCGGTAAGCGAGGTTGCACGCTCGATACCCGATTGCGTACTTCGGTCGCCAGAATATCCAAATTCCGGCCCAGCTCAAAGGTGAGCGCAATGTTGCTGGTGCCATCGTTGGCACTGGTGGATTTGATATACCTCAGCCCATCAATACCGTTTAATTCCCGTTCCAAAAGATTGGTCACGGTGGACTCGACCACTTCCGCATTGGCACCCACATAGCGGGACGTGACCACAATTTGGGGGGGGGTGACATTCGGGTATTGGGCAACTGGTAGGGTAGGAATACAGGCCGCCCCGACAATCACAATAAAGACCGATAAAACGGTGGAAAAAACGGGTCGGCGGATGAAAAAATTGGCAATAGAAAAGATCATGATGGCGGCGCGGGAGAAGCGGTTTTTTGTTCTGTAATCCAGGTGCAATGATTCAACTGTAAAATCCCCGTAGGAATTAGGCGGCTTGTGGGCGTAATGCCGCGCAACACTTCCTGCGTGTTACCAATGATTTTACCCAGTTGCACCGGGGTTTGGACGGCCACCCAATCGTGGGGTTGCAGTCGGGGGGGTGGCCCCGGATTCGGTAGAACGGCACTTTTGCACCCAGATTCCTTAAAGGGTTTGGCGACAAACACAAAATTTTGCCCCCCCAACCGGGAAATGGCAGTCACCGGCACAACCACCCCTGGCCGGGTTGCCCACACCACCCGCACCTGGGCAAATTGGTCGCTGCGGAATCGGCCTTCGGGATTGGCAAAGGCAGCTTTCACCTGCACGGTCTGGCTTTGGGTGTTGACCGTCGGCGCAATAAAAAAGACTCTCCCGGTCTGGATGACCTGCCCCTGGGGGGATAACAACTGCACCGGCAAACCCAGACGCAAATCCGCCGCCCGCTCCAAAGGAATGTCCAGGCTGAGTTCCAGGTTTTGGTTTTCCGTAAGGGTCAACAGGGGGGTGCTGGAGTTGACGAAATCCCCGACCTTGACGGGAATGTTGCCGACTTGCCCCGCAAAGGGCGCCCGAATCAAGTAATTTTGTAAATTGGCCTGGGCTTGGGATAAACTGGCCTGGGCTTGGGATAAACTGGCCTGCGCCCGCACCAACCGCGCCTGTGCCCTGGCGATGGCGGCCTGTTGGGTCATGACCTGGGCTTTGGCCTGCTCCAAACGGGCTTCGGCAGCCCGCAAACGAAACAGACGTTGATCCAACTCTTGCTGGCTGGCCACGCCCTCCCGGAATAACTGCTCAAACCGTTGGTATTCCTGACGGGCCAGTTCCCGGTCCGCCAACAGGGCCGCTTGGTTGGCCTGCACCGCCTGGAGGGTCGCCCGTTCTGCCTGCACATCGGTCCGCGCCGCCGTGACCTCGGCCTGCGCATTTTTGACCGCAGCCTCGCGATTGCGAACCTGCGCCTGCGCTTCGGCGGCATCCACCCGCAGGAGCAATTGCCCGGCCCGTACCGTTGCCCCCGATTGCACCAAAATTGCCTGCACCTGCCCACTGATCCGGGGTTGCAAGGTCACCGACTGGCGGGAATCAAACCGACCCACAAAATCAGAGGTTTCCGCTACCGTCTGCACCTGGGGACGGGTCACCACCACCGGCGAGGGCTGGGGTTTGAGCCGAATGACCGACAGTAAAATCCTGAAAAAACGGTCGTACAATAACCAGCCCCCCAGCATCAGCACGCCCAGGAGCACCCACACCCACCGCCTTTGAACCCAAGGTAATCCCTTGTTCATCCCTGCCCGACCGCCTGTTTCTGGGTTAGTTGGAGCAACGCCGGTGCCCAGGCCAATTCCTCCCGCACCAGGCGCACCGCCTGTTGGTATCGATCCGCAAACAACCCCTGGGTTTTCTGCGCCGGCGAATGGGTCAATCGGGCTTGACACTGTTCCCACCGCTGTTTGGGGGTCAAATCTCCCCAAAAACACAACATCACCGCAAACCGCGCCCGCCTGTTGACCCAACTTTCCCGCTGCTTTTCGATTGGCTCAAACCACCGCTTCCACCCTTGGGGCACCATTTGGTACATCACTCGGCCGGAACCCGCCTCCCCTCTTTGTACAGACAATCTACTGATATGCCCCCGCCGTTTCAACCGCCGTAATAAGGGACAAATCGCCCTGTAATTCACAATGCCAGCAGCTCGGTCACACAAGAGCCATGCAGGGGTTCCCGCCCTCATAGACCCAGAGTTGCCAGCTCCAGCATTGTATCAGGGCGATATGCAGTTGCGTTTAATATAGCACAGCCACCGGGGGGACGAGGTACAGCCGCCGCTTTCTGTAAAAACCCAGAGGTCAGGTTTGGGCAGGACCAGGAATCACTAGACTAGCTAATCACAAGCAATAATTACCCGGATTTTACCTACGGATAAAATTTGGTTATGACAAAATCCCTTCCGTAAGGTTACATAGTTTGTTAAAAAATATCAAAGATTCCCGACACATCCGCAAGGATTTTTAGAATTTTAAGTAGCACAAAGTTATGCACTCACGAGCGGGTTCACCCCTGAACGACGGAGTGCTTAAGGGATGCCTGTGGGCGGGTTAACACGCGGGCGTACTCTTTTTGGGGGATTTTTTCCCATGACTTTGGTTGCGTCTATCCCATCACGATAGGGGGAAGGATCATGCCGGGAATGTCAGAGAAACAGGCGGTATTAACCACAGCGGATTGGTGGGACAATCCCACGCCAACGCCAGCGGCGCCAAAGGATAACAAGCACAACCATTACGACCTCACCACCTTTTTCCAGTGGGATTTAGCACAGGGGAAGGTGACGGATTGGAATGGGGCGGTGAATTTTTTTGCCAGTGAAGACCTGATTACGGGGTTACTCGATGGTTTGACGGAGGAGGTGGGGGAAGCGGCCCCGGTGGTGATGTACCAGATTGGCCGCCAGTGGGGCAGGTTTGACGGGCAGGCCTTTGACCAGTGGTTTACGGAGGAATTTAAGCGTCCGGTGCGCCAGACCAATTTGTTGTTTTTGTTGGAAACCTGGTGGTGGCCGTTTACCGCTCAAGGTTGGGGGCGTTGGGAGGTGGATTTGTCGTTGCAAAAGCAGAATGTGTTGTTGGTGAATATCTTTGATTCGGCGATTGCGCGCACCTTGGGGGTGGTGGGCAAGCCTGTGTGTCATTTGTACGCGGGGTTGTTTGCGGGCTTTTTGAGCCATCTGGTGCAGCGGGCGTTGGAATGTGCGGAAATCCAATGCTATTCGATGGGGGCGACCTACTGCCGGTTTGTGGTGGGCAAAGCGCCGGTGATTCAGCAGGTAAACCAGTGGGTCAGCCAGGGCTTGGGCGTGCGGGAGATTGAGCAGCGACTGGCAGGGGGGCAAGCGGTATGGGCCACGACTTAAATCAGACCGTGCGGGCGTTTTTTGAGGGGTTTCCCTGGCAGGGGCGTCCTTTGGCGGCGCAACAGAACGGCAAGGGGGCGTGGCAGTTAGACCTGACCTTGCCGGTGGCGCAGTTTTGGGGGAGTTGGCCCTGGGGCGGCGTGGCGCTGGCGGCCGATGGGGCTGTAGCGGTGCCGACCCTAGAGGAGTGGATCAGTAGTTGTTGGGGGCAGGAGTAGGGCGATGAATAAAACTGTGATGCACTTATTGAATACGGCAGAACAACGGTATTTGGAAACGGCGGAACAGCAGCAATTGTGGCAGCATTTTCACGCCATGACCAACCGTCTGCAGGTGTATGAACAATTGCGGACCCAGGAGGCGCAGATTTTCCGGCCAGTGGTCCGGCAGATGCCCAATACGGATGAGGCAACGGCAATGGCGGCCTTGCGGGATTGGGTGGGGGCGTTGCGGGGGGCGGCCCTGGCGATGGTGCTGGATGACCCGGAGTTTTTTGAGCACCGGGTGGGGCAGTGGTTGCAGGCGCGCCCGCGCAGTCCTTTGCATACGACCCTGGGGCAATTGTTGCACGCCCAATTGAAAACGGTTTTGGGGGCGCAGGGGTGGCCGTTGTTGGCGCCCTATTGGGAGCAGGCGCAGCGGTGTTTGGGCTGTCTGTGAGTCCTTAACCATTTACAGGAGGCTGGGTCATGAATTTGGAGACATTGCTCAATCAGCCGGTGCCGACGGACTACTTTGCGCCGGGGGCGTATGTGCAGGGGGATTTGGAACTGGGCACCCTGAGCAACCGGCGGGGCAACCGCTTGGTAGCCATTCCCGAACACCTGGTGCGGGGGATTTATGCCGGTTTAGAGCAGGAAATCGGCAAGGCCACGCCCCTGGTGTTGCAACGCTGTGGGCGGCACTGGGGCCAGCATCTGTTTGCCCGGTTGGCGGAAGAACTGGCGGAATACTACGGCAAACCCCTGGCGGAATTGACCATGCAGGAGTTGGTGTACTGCCTGAGCCGCTGCTGGCAGGTGCATGGCTGGGGGCAATTGCATCTGGATTGGAGCTATAGCCACCGGGGGTTGATCCTGGTTAGCATCCAAAATTCCCCCTGGGTGCAACCCCAGAGCGGTCAAAGTCAGCCTGCGGCCTACGTAGAGGTGGGCGTGCTGGAGGTGTTGTTTCGCCAGTTGACCGGACGGGAGGTGCAATGCGTCCAAATCGCCTGCATTTCCCAGGGGCAGGAGGGCAACCGGTTTCTCATCGGCCTGCCCGAACAGGTGCAACCCGTGGTGGATTGGGTGCAAAGCGGGATGGATGCGGCCACCATTCTCCAACGACTCCGTAGCTAGCCGTCAGCCATGACCTGGGCAGTGCGTTTGGAACCAATTGGCGTCACGGCCAATTTAGAGGATGGGCAATCCCTGATCGAGGCGCTGGTCAACAACGGCCTGCACGTGTTGCAAGAATGCGGTCGGCGGGGGATGTGCGCCACCTGCCATGTCTATATCCAAAGCGGCATGGAACACCTTAGCCCCAAAAACCGCCGGGAAGAACGCACGCTCTCTATGGTGGCCACCGCCAAACCCAACTCCCGCCTGGCCTGCCAAACCAAAGTCCAGGGCAACGGGGTGGTGGTGCAGGTGCCCCAGGGGATGTACGTGGACGTGATGGAGGACATCGAAGCCCTGATTGGCCGCCGCACGGAACAGGACCTGGTGCATCCGCTTACCGGGGAGGTGTTGGTGGAAACAGGCAAACTCATCACCCGCTCGATTGTGGACCAACTGCGTGATACGCGCATTCAAGTCAGCGAATACCTCAAACAAACCAGCGAAGCCAGTTTGTAAAACCTTGTTTGCAGGAGGCAAGCCATGCTTACCGAACTGAAGCAACTCACCCTCACCGCCGACGGTCGCTACATTACCCCAGAGGAATGGCAACCCGTCGAGACCTATCTAGCCGAAATGCGCCAGCGCTTTAGCGCCTACGGGAAAATCAAGGCCGCCGAAGCGGAAATTTTGCAGGAAGTGGAACGCCGTTTGTTAATGCGTTCGCCCCGCTTTTTCTACAAAAACAACCGGGATATGGCCAGCATTTGCCGCCGGGACCGCACCGACGTTTTGCGCTACATTGCCGCCACTTTGCTCACAGGGGACATCACCGCCTACAAACAACGTCTCCTCTGCTGGCTGCAGACAATTGCCCGCTCCTTCCAAGACCAGGAGGCCGCCCGCCAATCCTACACCGTCCTGGGCGAAGTCCTCAAAGAACGCTTAACGCCGCAGGAATTTGCCCTGGTGCATCCAATTGTAGAACTGACTGCGGAAATGCTGGGCAGTTAATACCCAGGCGGTCGGGGAACAGAATGCCTCTTTTTTGCTCCCCGCCCAGCCATCCTTGGGTATGCGACAATGGACCTAGGTAAAACTACGCTCCCACATCTCCTGTAAACATTTGTCAAAAGTGTTGTTTGGCAAACATTAAATTTGTCTAAAATATGATTATTGCAACTGCACAAACACTTCACTTGCGTCTGGCACGAAGGACTTTTCTTCCTGAGGATAATGCCTTGGGAAAAGGGGGATGGTGGGCTGGATGCAGGGTGATTTTGTGTTAAAAAAAATGGGAAAAAAGTGGTTAGCCCCTCGGAGGTGACATCCATGAACAAACTGTCGGTTTTTTGCAAGTATATTATCCGCAAGATTCTGAGCAAGTATCGCGGGCAATTAAAGTCGGTTTTGGTGCCAGGCGCGGAGCCGGAAATTTCTACGGTGTGTGATCTGGATGCGGCGCTTGTGGATTTGTATTTGGAGGAGGAGCAGGTCAACCAGGCGGTTGCAGAACTGGAGCATTTGACTTCGGTGTATAAGCAGTTGGAAGCAGAGCCGTTGGCGCATCAACGGGATTTGGGGATCATCGAGGGGAAAATTCTTTGGATTCTGGGGCTGAAATGTCTGGTGGATGTGGTCTAAAGGCCTGGGCGTCACACCGGTAGGGGAATGGCGGCGACCAGTTCCCGCAAAATGGCTTCCGATTCCTGGCGATGGGTTTGCAGGTCCTGCCCCGGATTGTTCAAGGCCAACCGATGGGCCAGGACGGGGATCAGCAATTCGCTCACGTCATCGGGCACGCAGTAGGTACGCCCCTGCACCAAGGCCCGGGCCTTGGCCGCCCGCACCAGCGCCAACGCCCCCCGTGTGGACACACCCGCCCGCAATACCGGTGCAGTGCGCGTTGCCGTCACCACCTGCAAGATGTAATCCACCAGGGACTCTTCTATCATGATCCGATCCACCTGCGCTTGGAGGCTGAGCAATTCCGCCAAAGACAGCACCGCACCCAACTGTTCTACCGGTTCTTCCCGTTGCCGATTCAAGAGCAATTTTTTCTCGATGCTGCGGTCGGGATAGCCGATGGACAGGCGCACCAAAAAGCGGTCCAATTGGCTTTCGGGCAAGGGGTAGGTGCCGTGATATTCGATGGGATTTTGGGTGGCCAGAACAATAAACGGCTTGGGCAAAGGATAGGTTTGGTCGTCAATGGAAACCCGTTGCTCGGCCATTGCTTCGAGCAGAGCGCTTTGGGTGCGGGGCGAGGTGCGATTGATTTCATCGGCAAGAATCACATTGGCAAAAATCGGGCCAGGGCGAAATTCAAATCGGGCTTGATTGCGGTCAAAAATCGTCACCCCCAAAATATCGGCGGGCAAGAGGTCACTGGTGAATTGAATGCGCTGAAATTTACCGCCAATACTGCGGGCAATCGCCTGGGTCAAGGTGGTTTTGCCCACCCCCGGTACATCCTCGATCAGAATATGGCCCCCGGCAATGACCGCCGTCACCACCTGTTCTACTACCTGGGGTTTGCCCAAAAAAACGGAACTGATATTGGCGGTCAATTTGGCAATGGGTGAGTCGCTCATGGGGTCACCGGGGCAGGGGCAACGGGCCTAAAAATCTGTTTCCAGGCGCGGACGGTATTCACACCGATTTCGCTGTCAATCAACTCGCCCGCTTCCGTGACCAGCCGCAGAAGTACCTTGGCTTCCGGGGCTTGGGCAAGTGCTGCCTGTACCTTCGCATCCAGGGGAAAGGTATTGTGCTGCCCCTGGGTCAACAACCACTGGGTATCGCCAATTTTGATGTGCGCTTCCACAATCCTGCGGCTGGTATCCACCTGCCCACAACGCCAACCCCCCACCGGGAAATAAAAAACATAGCCCACGTAGGCGCGGGTGCATTGGCTGCCCAAGCCGACCAAAAACCGAACCCGCTGAGGCTGCCACAGACTCAACACCGTCACCCGCGGGATTTCCCCCCGGCTAAATTCATGCCGGTCAAACACGCCCAACTGTTCCCCCTCAAAAGGGTCCCTGACGCGCACCGGTTGTGACCAAGGCACTTGCATTCCCACCGCCAAAGCCGCCGATTCCACCACCGGTAGAGGGGTTTCCGCCTGCACCCACCCTGTTGTCATCACCACACCTGCGACCAGCACCGCCAACCCCTGAACCCCCCGCATTGCTTCGCCCTTTCGGTTTGTCCTGTGTTGCTTGCCCGGCTGGTGGTGTCTTTTTGAAGATAACATACATAACCCAGGTTCAGAGTGGGCAAGAATGGTGTAATCGCCACCCCTTCGCCCTGTGTTAAAACAAAATGGCTGGCATTTGTTCCCTTGGCATCATGCAAGCGGTACTCCTGTGGATTCTCTGGCTGGGGTTTGTAGGGTATGCGTTTACCCTGGCGCCCCCGGCGCAGCCGGACACCTGGGATTTAATCCAACGGTTGATTCGGTTTGATGTGGCGGGCGTCAACCCGCTGGTCGTGGCCCTGTTTAACCTCATGGGGGTCTGGCCGGGGATTTACGCTGCCGTGTTGCTGACCGATGGGCGGGGGCAAAAAATCCCTGCTTGGCCGTTTGTGGCGGGTTCTTTTGCCCTGGGCGCGTTTGCCCTGTTGCCCTATCTGGCGTTGCGCCGCCCGTTTCCCCGCTGGCATGGCCCGGTGTCGCCTGTCCTACGCCTTTGGAATAGCCGCATCCTGGGGGCGGTGTGGTTGCTGTTGAGTGTGGGCTTTTTGGCCTATGGGTTGGTTTGGGGTTCCTGGGCGGACTGGTGGCAGGCGTTTCAAACCAGCCGTTTTATCCATGTGATGAGCCTGGATTTCTTGCTGCTGTGCGTTCTTTTTCCCCTGGCGCTGGGGGATGACCTAAGCCGTCGCGGTGTGTCGCCCAATTCCTGGTTGGCGCGGGTGTCGCTGCTGCCCTTGGTAGGACCGGCGCTGTATCTTACGGTGCGTCCGCCGTTGCCGGATTAGGGGTGGGTTGAGGTTAGAACCTGGTGCATCTGGCGGAGAACCCGTAACCGCAACGCGGTAAGGTGCTGTTTTTGGGCGGGGGTGAGCTCGAGATGTTGGGTGTTTTGCCAAAGGTTGTGGGCCGTCCACCGGGCTTGTTGGGCAGGGGTGAGAATGGCGTTGGCCTGCTGTTGGGCGTGGGCGTAAATTTCCTGAAGCTGGGTCTGCTGTTGGGGGGTCAATGCCAACGGGTCGGTCAAGGGGACGACCGGGGCAATGTCCGGCGATTGAACCAATTCCGGGCTCAGGGCAGGCGCACTCAACACCAGCCCCAGCAGCACGGGCAGCAACATTAATCCCATATATCTGCAAAATGGGCGGTACTATTTACTCAGACGGGATGGGGCAAGGCTTGTTCCCCCAGGTGATACATTAGGAAGGACGCAAAAGGAAGACAGGGGCAGGGTCATGGCCTTACCACCGGTGCAAATTGGTGTGATTGGCGGCAGTGGTTTGTACCAAATGCCCGGTCTGACGGGGGTGCAGGAGGTGGTGGTGCCGACTCCCTTTGGCGACCCGTCCGATGCCATCCTGGTTGGGGAATTGGCCGGAGTGCCGGTGGCGTTTTTGGCGCGACATGGGCGACATCATCACCTGTTGCCCAGCGAAATTCCGGCCCGCGCAAATATCTATGCTCTGAAAACCCTGGGAGTGGCCTACATTATTTCCGTGTCGGCGGTGGGTTCCCTGCGCCCGGAGGTCAAACCCCTCGATCTGGTGGTTGTTGATCAGTTCCTTGACCGCACCCGCAACCGGATTTCCACCTTTTTTGGCGAGGGCATTGTCGCCCACATTAGCTTTGCCGAACCGGTGTGTCCTGCCCTGGCACAGGTGTTGGTGGCGGCGATTACGGAACTCCATTTACCCAATGTCACCGTGCATCCCAGGGGAACCTATCTGTGTATGGAAGGGCCGGCGTTTTCGACGCGCGCGGAATCGGAACTCTACCGCAGTTGGGGGGCGACGGTGATCGGCATGACCAATTTGCCGGAGGCGAAACTGGCGCGGGAGGCGGAAATTGCCTATGCCACTTTGGCGCTGGCGACGGATTACGACTGTTGGCACCCCGAACACGCCAGCGTCTCGGTGGAACTGGTGCTGAGCAATCTCCGCCAGAATGTGGCCCATGCCCAGGCAGTCATTCACAAAGCAGTTGCCAAAATTGCAGCAAATCCCCCGGTATCCAAAGCCCATCGCGCCCTCAAAAATGCCATTATGACTCCCTTGGACAAAGTACCCCCGGCGACGCTGGCCAAATTGCGCCCAATTTTGGCCCCCTACCTCAAAAGTGAGCAGGGAACCTAAATCAGGCGAAAACATCAAAAATAAACCCCATTGGTTCCCCTCAATTGGGAGTAAGATGCGGTAATTCCTGTGTGACAAAATCGGGTCACGTCCTCACCGCACTCGCGTATCTATGGCATCTTTGATCTGCCGGTCTGCCGAGTAAATGTATGCTCTGATACAACCTTACTTAAAAATCCAGGTAAGTTAGAAATTTGAGGCATTGCCAGGTTGTCTGAGTGGGCAATTGTCAAGGGGTGGCGAAGGAGGGATTACTTAATTTTCTACTCACTTTGATTAATGCTTGTTGCCTAATGGCTGCAAATTATTAAATTTTATAAAAAATATGAGAATTTTTTATTTTTATAACAAGATGGTTCTCATGGTTTATAGCGGGATCATGGGTGATAATTATGAAGTAGGTAGATAGTCCTAGCAGGAATAGTTATGTACGAAAATGGATTCAAGGATATCGGAGCAGGTATGTGGTCGAATTCCCTAGCGGCGATAGACCAGGCGGTGGTTTTGGCTGATAAAGAGGGACGCTGGCTGTGGGTGAATGAGGCGACTGCCCATTTGTTGGGGCGACCTGTGGCGGAGTTGGTGGGGCAATGTGGGGTAACGCTTTTACCGGGATGGCCGCAGGAATATCCCCCCCGCACCTTGTCTAAAACCACCTATCAACATCCTGACGGTAGCACCCGCTTTTTGGCGGTGGAATCCGTCTGTATGCCCCTGCCGTCTTTAAGTCTGTTCATTCTCTATCCCTTGCCCTCGACAGGGTACCTCAAGGAGATGAGTAGCCGCACGCTGTTTAACCTGTTGCCGGTGGGCGTGGTCATTACCGATGTCAATGGAGCAGCAGTGGACATGAATCCGGCGGCAATGGAACTTTTGGGGATACGCGACCCTGCCGACTACCAACTGGGGCGCAAGCAATGGCAGGTATGGGATGAACAGGGCAATCCCCTACCCCCGGAGACCTGGGCGTCGGTGCGGGCATGGCGCGAACATCGGGTGTTGCGCAACTACATCCAAAAAGTTCAGACCCCAGATGGTATCACACGTTGGTTGGCGGTGAGTGCGGCGCCCTTGCCTACCGGAGGGGTCGTGATCACCTATGCGGATGTAACGCCACAAAAACAGCTTGAGGAACGTCTGCAATACAAAATCAATCAAGAGTACATTCTTGGTCAAGTCGTGCAAGCGATGGGTAGCTCCCTGGAATTAGCGGAAATTTTTCAGGTGGCGGCCAAAACCATTAGCACGACTTTGAAGCTGGAGACATTTATCGTCCAATATCTGCCGGAAGCCAAATGCTGGCAACCGAAAGTTCATGCCCTACCCGATGGTTCCTTGATGCCTCTAGGCAATAACGTACCGGATCAAGACAATCCCATCTCTGAACAATTGAGGCAAA